>NZ_JBGQQZ010000013.1:0-44941 GCF_045528575.1 Ruoffia sp. FAM 24228 | reverse complement strand
TGTCATCGATTGCACACAAACGGAACACGATTCCACGGAAATCCTTACACTACCGAACACCGTTGGAAGTATTTTTGAGTTACTTAGATGAAGCAGTTTTGTCTAGCTTAATTTGACAAATCAAATTTTATTATTTTTAGTCAATTTTTATTCACCTATAGTGTTGATCAACGACATATAGTACCTGATGACTGTTCAATAGTTTACTTCTCTTTATCTTTTTCTTTTGGGTCCCTATTGATTGAGCTAAGGGCAGCTCCAAAGGCTACGCCTAATGCAATCCCTATTCCAATATTGTCCATCATTATCCCAAAAGCAACTCCTAAGGCTATACAAATTCCCATCCACATCCCAGTATTACCTTTGTTATCGCTCTTCTTCTGTTTACTCATGATAAAGTCCTCCTCGACTTTTTCATCTCAAGCACGCTACATTGAGAAACCTAACGCACCAGTTTCATTGAATTCCTTCATTCCTAGTGACTGATAGAATGCTTTCGTTGCAGGTGAATTCTCAGTAGTTAATATAATCTGCTTTGCGTATCGGATCTCTTTTAACATCTTTTGCATTAAATACTTTCCGATTCCTTGCCTTTGATAATCAGGATGGACCAAAACATCTTGAATATAAGCAATGTATACACCGTCGCCTACGACTCTAATCAAGCCAATTAGACGTTCTCCGTCCCAAGCTGTTAAGTAATGCTTGGCTCCTTCGAGTAAACTCGTTAAGTCCGGATTATCTTGTGTGTAAGCGCTCCATCCGACACTTTCATATAAATAAATCAGTGCCTCGTGGGTAATATCGACTTTCTTTTGGTATTCAATCATTTTATAAATCCATCTTATTTAATACATCGCGAAGTACTCTTAATTCTTCTTCTGTAAAAGTTAGTCCTTTCCCCATTTTGTCGTATTCTGGACTCCAGTCTCGTATATCAAATTTGGGCTCACGTTCATTCCAACTAACTTTTGTTAATTCTTTTGACCAGCCTTTCGCATTCTCACTTAATTGGCCGTAATGTTCTATAATTTCAAATTTAAAGTCTGCCATACTATCTCTCCTCTATTATGCTGTCGCAATATCTGCGAGTTCAAAGTTAATAACTGCTACTAAATCCCTTGGGTTTACTTCCACTGAAAAGCCAACTTTTCCTCCGCTGAATAAAATAAGTTCGTACTCTTTCGCCGATTCATCTAGCACAGTCTTAAATTGCTTCTTCATCCCAATGGGTGAACAACCTCCATGCATGTAGCCTGTGAGTGGAAGTAATTCTTTTTCTTTGATCATATGAATATTTTTTTCGCCAACAGCTTTAGCGGCTTTTTTTAAATTCAATTCTTGCGTTACTGGAACAACGAAGACGTAATGTTCACCCGATTTCCCTTGTGTAACAAGGGTTTTATAAATGGGCGACTCAACCTTTAATTTGTCTACATCTTCCCATTGATAGCCAGTATACTCGATTTTATTTTGCTCAAGCACACGCATCACATTTGTTTTATCTTTTTTCGCCATTTTATCACCTGTCTTTGCCTTCTTTACACTATCATTATAACTGAAATGCAAGCTAGTATAAAATAAGAACAACTTATTCACTTCAGTGAATAACACGAACAATGGTATTTATTATACGTTTATTATCCGCTAATCATTGAAAGGTAGTCCATCTATTGCCTATTATAGATAAAAGTTATTTTTTAAAGGAGGACATCATGAATAAAGCATCACTAAAACATTTAATCGACGTGGCAGCAGGGCGAACATCGGCAGATATCGTCATTAAAAATGCACGAATTGTCGATGTCTATCAAGGGCAATTAATTGAAGGGGATATTGCGATCACAGAAGGCGTCATTGCCGGCATTGGGGGCGATTATGAAGGTAAAGAGGTTCACGACTTAGCAGGTAAGATTGTAGCACCCGGGTTAATCGAACCACATATTCATGTTGAATCTTCCTATGTGACTCCAGAAGAATTTGCACGGTTATTAGCGATTCATGGGACAACAACGGCGCTTGCAGATCCTCATGAGATTGCTAATGTGGCTGGCATGGACGGATTAAGCTACATGATTGATGCATCTCAGAATGTAGGGATTGATATCCGTTATATGATGCCTTCTTGTGTGCCTGCAACGAATATGGAAAACTCTGGCGCAGTTATCACTGCCCAAGATATGGTTCAACCAATTATTGACGGGCAAGTTGATGGTTTAGCTGAATTTATGAACTTTCCAGGTATTATTAATAATGAGGATAGCGTCATTGACAAAGTGATGGTGGCTCGTGAGCACGGCAAGCGTATTGACGGACACAGTCCGATGGTTACAGGTAAAGATTTGAACGCTTATATTGCTGCTGGGGTGGAAAATGATCATGAATGTACTACGATTGAAGAAATGCATGAGCGATTAAGTCGCGGTATGTACGTCTTCTTGCGTGAAGGGTCTGTGACACAAAACTTACGCATGTTACTTAAAGGAGTCACTTCTTCCAATAGCCGTCGCTGTCTTTTATCTGGTGACGATGTCCAAGCAAAGACACTTTTAGAGTTAGGTTATCTAGATAATAGTTTACGAATTTGTGTTGAAGAAGGTCTGGATCCAATAACTGCCATTCAAATGGCAACAATTAATACTGCTGAAGCGACACGTCTGCGTGACCGCGGAGCAATTGCACCTGGTTTACGCGCTGACTTCATTGTTTTTGATAATTTCGATAAATTAACTATTCAACGCACTTATGTTGAAGGAGAGTTGGTTGCTAAAGACGGCGAATATTTAGTTCCGATTCAGCGTGCCAATTACGAAGTCGTTGAATCGAGCGTGAAGTATAAGGATTTTAGCGAAGAGCGTTTAGTTTTACCTTTAGAGTCTGATACTGTCCGTGCCATCGAAGTCGTAGAACAGGAAGTCATTACGAATGAAGCAATTATTCAAGTGGACCGCGATGCTGATGGGATTTTTGAATATAATCCTGACATTCCAGTAGTTAAAATTGCTGTGATTGAGCGCCATCACTTAACTGGTAATGTGAGTGTGGCTCTATTGAAAAATTATGGAATGAAATACGGAGCAATTGCTCAATCGATTGCACATGACAATCATAATGTGGTTGTTGCGGGAACAAATGATTCTGATATGGCTTTTGCTGTGAAAGAATTGGAGCGACTTCAAGGCGGTGTCGTGTTAGTTAAAGACGGTCAAGTCATTGCTAATTTTCCTCTCCCAGTGGGCGGCTTGATGAGTGATTTAACAGCCGAAGAAGTGATGGCACAACAAGATACCATTAATAAAGTTGCACACGAGAAGTTAGAAATTTCTCACCGTGTTGATCCAATTATGACTTTAAGTTTCATGCCACTTTCTGTAATTCCTGCACTTAAAATTACCGACATGGGCTTGATCGATGTAACAAAATTTGAATTTGTTCCAGTATCAATTTCGGAATAAACTCTTATAGAGGCAAGCAACTGCTAACGGGCAGATTCCTTGTTTTTTTGAGTGGATGGTTGTCTGGGCAATAAGGTTGGTATGAAGCGTCACTTTGAGTTCCCATAGTATCGCTTTTCTCCATTTACCAGCCCAAAATAAAAAAGCGACATCATTTTCATGACATCGCCCTTGAATTTCGATTATTTTTGGACTAATTTTTCAATTTGCCCTAAGAATTCTTCGTTAGTATCTGTGTGACGGAGAATTCCGATGAGTTGATCAGTGTATTCAAGAGAATTTCCGACCATCATTTTGCGGAACTTCCAAATCTTGTCTAACTCTTCTTCTGGAATCAGCAATTCTTCTTTACGTGTTCCTGAACGTTGAATATCAATCGCTGGGAAGATACGGCGTTCTGCTAGTTGGCGAGATAGGTGAATTTCCATATTCCCTGTCCCTTTGAATTCTTCATAGATTAAATCATCCATACGGCTGCCTGTATCCACTAAAGCTGTCGCCAAAATAGTTAATGAACCGCCATCTTCAATATTACGCGCTGCTCCAAAAAAGCGTTTTGGGAAGTAGAATGACGCGGGATCTAACCCACCACTTAATGTACGGCCACTTGGTTTAACTACTAAGTTGTAGGCACGAGCAAGGCGTGTGATACTATCCATTAATATAACAACATCTCGGCCATCTTCAACTAAACGCATGGCGCGGTCCAAGACTAATTCTGCAATACGAATATGGTTCTCAGGTTTTTGGTCAAACGTTGATGAAACCACTTCACCATTCACGCTACGTTCGATATCTGTTACTTCTTCTGGACGCTCATCGATTAACATCACAATGAGTTCTGCATCAGGATAATTATGCGAAATCCCATTAGCAATGCTTTTTAATGTTGAAGTTTTACCGGCTTTAGGTGGTGAAACAATAAGGCCCCTTTGTCCAAATCCAATCGGTGAGAACACATCTATTAAACGGTTACTGATTGCATTTTGCTTGTACTCTAATTTAATTTGTTCTTCTGGATATAATGGCGTTAAACTTGGGAAGTGATCGCGTTCTTTCGCTTCTTCTGGGTCTTTACCATTCACGGTTGAAATTTGCATCAAACCGTAATAGCGCTCATTTGATTTTGGTGGACGCGCTGGGCCGGCTACTTTATCCCCGTTTCTTAAATCAAAACGGCGAATTTGTGAATTTGAAATATAGATATCTTCTTGACTCGGCGAGTAGTTAATTGGACGAATAAAACCAAAACCATCCCCAGGTAAAATATCTAAAACTCCTTCAACTTGGAAGAAGCCTTGTTTCTCTTCTTGTGTACGCATAATCGCTAAAGCTAATTCTTTTTTACTTAATTCACTATAGTTAGGGATTTTAAGTTCGCGGGCGTAACCATAGAGCTCTTTTACGTCTTTATTTAATAATGTTGGCAATGAAAATGCATCTGTCATTTTATCAGTTCCTTTTCTTTACTTGAATGTTTGTGGGGAGTTTGTTTTGTGGGCGAGTGGGGGTGATTTGAATACAAAAATATATTTGGACAGAATTTAATTGATCTGCCCAAATATAGTCATGTTTATTATTCTTCGACAGTGTCGTCTTCAATCATTTCAATATCGGCACCAATAGCTTTTAATTTACCTACGATGTCAGTATATCCACGTAAGATATTGCTTACACCTGTGATGACTGTCTCGCCATCAGCGATTAAAGCAGCAATTACAAGACATGCACCTGCACGTAAATCACTTGCACGGACTGGGGCACCTTGGAGTTTCGATGGGCCACTAATGCGGATAATATCACCATCTACTTTGATATTTGCTCCCATGCGGTTTAATTCTGGAATGTGTTTCACACGTTGTGGATAAATTGTATCCATAATGGTTCCTTCACCGTGAGCTTTTAAAAGTAATGGTGTGAAAGGTTGTTGTAAGTCAGTCGCAAAACCAGGGTATGGCAGTGTTTTAATATTAACCATATTTAAGTTGTCAGATTTCTTGATGTCAATCGAATCTTCACCAATCGTCATCATCGCACCCATTTCGTCTAGTTTAGCAATGTAACTTTCGATATGTTCATAAATAACGTTTGTGACACGAACATTTTCACCCATTGCGACTGCCGCTGTAATGTAAGTACCCGCTTCTATACGGTCTGGAATGATTGTATGGTTGGTACCATGCATTTCGTCGACACCTTCAATACGGATCAAGCTTGTTCCAGCACCACGGATATTTGCTCCCATTTTGTTCAGAAGTGTCACAACATCGATAATTTCTGGCTCACGTGCCGCATTTTCGATGATTGTTTTTCCTTTAGCGCGGACAGAAGCTAGAATCGCGTTGATTGTTGCTCCCACTGATACAACGTCCATGTAAATTCTTGAACCTTCTAGGCCATTTGGCGTTGATAAAGTAATCACACCAAATTCGTCTTCAACCGTTGCTCCAAGTGAACGGAAAGCTTTAATATGTTGGTCAATTGGACGAGGTCCTAAGAAACATCCTCCAGGTAGTCCGATAACACCTTCACCAAATTTCGATAAAGTTGCTCCCATAAAGTAATAAGATGCACGTAAACTTTGGATTTTTCCTGTTGGCATTGGAATTGACACCATATCTGTTGGGTCAATCATTAGTGTATTATTTTTAAATTCGGTTTTTACATTAAATTCAGCAAGGATTTCAAGTAATGAGTGAACATCTTGAATATCTGGCACGCCTTCAAGTACAACTGGTGAATCAGCGATAATTGCGGCTGGTATTAGTGCCACCGTACTGTTTTTTGCTCCGTTAATTGTAATTTCGCCGTTTAGAGGTTTTCCTCCACGAATAACTAATTTTTTCATGTTTCGCTCCTTAATTCGTTCTGTCTTGTATATTATTTTTAATTGCTTTATTTATTTCGTTCAAAATCGCCCATTGGCGCTTGTCATCTAGTCCAGCAAGTATTAGTGCTTCCTGAAGGAGACGATGAATTTGTTTCACGTTCATCCCCGAATGACGTTCAACTAGTTCATCACTGACATAAATTACTTCGTGAGCCACGATATTTCGGACATATTTTTCAATATGTCTTAAAGAAATGACTTTCGCTCTCACTTCGTCATTTCTACTATGATCGTCAATGAGTTTTAATAAATGACTCGAACTTACATAATGCTTATAATTGAAGCGGTCGCCGTAATATTTTGTAAAGGTCTCAGCCACTTTATTCGCTTCTTCCTCCACTTTTGCTTGCTTCCACTGTAAACCACGATAAACCGGCGTTCCTTCAACGGTTTCCTTGACAATTGGTTGGATATATTGACTTAATTCCGGCATAAAATCTTCTTCGATAATTAAGCGCAGTAAATCAACCAACAACGGACTGAGTGCACGAAAATAATCCATATATTCAGATCGTTCAAATTGAACATTCATATAATGTGCATAGCTATACACTCGGCGTTCTAGGTATGTGGGCTTGAGTAAATATTGGCGGTCTACTTTGGGAGCTAGTTGCTCAATTTCTCGAATATTTACATCTAGAAAAGCTTGAGCAAGCTGAATTGAGTGAGTAAGGTAGGAATCGTTCAGTGTAGTATTCTCTTTTATATAAGATAATAACGGTCGATATTGATTATATTCCAACATATGATCAATCAACGTCATTTGAGTTTTACTTATGATCGGGGAAGGTTGTGTCACGGATTCATTCTCCTTAAATTTTATATAGTTGAAGTATATCATAACGCTCCTAATAAATTAACATTCTTGTTTTATGATTCTAACATAAGCCCGGAATCCTTCAAAGAAAGGACTACTATATCCATGTTTTTCTTGTTAAAATATGTATAATTCCTCTAATTGAACATTAGAGTGTTAAAAAATATTTTCTATACAGTACCATAACTTAATTACTGTTATGTAAACATTGTATTTCAAAATGAAGGATTTGACTCAGAAAGGATACTTTATCATATGGAAGCTTTAAATAAGCCTCAGAATACGTTTATAAATAGTGCGACCATCAAAATCATTGCGATGGCTTCGATGTTAATTGATCACTTAGGTGCTTTCGTGCTCCTGCCCTGGTTGCAAGCGGGGAATGGTCAAGCTAATTTCGAAACATGGAACTCCGTGTACACCGCAAGTCGGGCAGTCGGTCGGCTCGCTTTTCCGTTATTCTGTTTTTTAATTGTCGAAGGCTTTCAGCATACAAGCGATGTGAAAAAGTATTTAAAACGTCTCGGTATCTTTGCGCTAATTTCTGAAATTCCTTTTGACTTAGCGAGATCGCATACATTCTTTGATTTTTCTGGACAGAATGTGATGTTCACCTTATTTAGTGGGCTGTTTGCTATTTGGTGTATAGAAAAATTTGAGCAACCCATTTACCGCTTTGTGGGGGTTGTGCTCTCCTTAGCATTTGTCTTCATCTTGGACACAGATTATTCTACTTTAGGCGTATCCGTCATTATTATTCTGTACGTCCTACGGGATTTTCGGTTATTCCAATCCCTTTTTGGTGCTTTTGCATTTATCGGCAGTTGGTTTGCGATGCCTGCTTTCATTATTACCTATTTTTACAATGGTTTAAAAGGAAATCTCAGCTCCAAAGCATTCTACTGGTTCTATCCAGTTCATCTATTACTTTATGCACTGATAGCATATTTATTATTATCTTAGGAGGAAAAATATGAAAATAAATTATCCTATTAATGGTACAGAAGAAGAAATCAAAGAAGTTGAAAAAATTTACAAAGATTACCCTGAATTACCTTACATCTCACCAGAACGTAATCTAAGAAAATGGTTCCGTGATTTAGATTTAACAAGCGAAACGCGTGTACCCTTGCGCAATATGCAACGTACTGAAGAAGGCTTATTACCGGGAGATATCATCTTAATTTGGCGCATTTCTTTAGGGACATTCACAAACGAATCAGTGATGCCGAAATACTTTGAATATGATTACGGCATTAACGCTCACCAATCTTTAAAAGACTTAATCGAACACGGTTATGTGGTTCAAGAGTCGCCTTATGAATCAATGGATCACGTCACAGCCACTTTGTTGAAGAGCTTATTAAAAATGAAAAACGTTAAAGGCTATTCAAAATTAAATAAAACAGGCTTAGTGGAAGAAATTAAAAAGCATTATTCCAATGAAGAATTAGATGAATACTTCGATGTTCGCGGCATGCGTTTAACTGATTCTGGTAAAAAAGCTTTAGAAAACAATCAATTTGTGATTGATAAACATCCAACAAAACCAGGTTATTAAAAAGTTTTAGTGTTAGCGAGAGAAATCTTGCTGGCACTATTTTTTAGGTGGTTTTTTGGTGTACTTGAGCCAAATGGCAAAGTTATTTGGCTTGAGTTAGACCAACTAGAGACAAACCGCATCACCATTTGGCTTGAGTTAGACCAACTAGAGACAAACCGCATCACCATTTGGCTTGAGTTAGACCAACTAGAGACAAACCACATCACCATTTGGCTTGAGTTAGACCAACTAAAGACGAACCGCATCGCCATTTGGCTTGAGTTGCAATTTATTCTCTATCTATAAATTATCAGACAGAAAAACCCGTTCTAACCAAGATGAATCTCGGTTAGAACGGGTTTAGTTTAGTATTGGGAATGAATTATTAAGCTTTGTTTGATGATCCAAATATATCCATTGTTTCTTTAGTTGTCGCAACAATTGCATCTTTACCAGGTGCGATTACTTTACGTGGATCATATACTTTATCATCCGTGTTTAATTTTTCACGAACAGCTTTTGTCCATTGTTGTTGTAATTCAGTGTTAACGTTAATTTTTGCATGTCCAAAGCTAATTGCTTTTTTAACTTGGTGTTCTGGAATTCCTGAACCACCGTGTAATACTAAAGGCATACCAGTTGCTTCAGAAATTTCTTCCATTTCTTTGAAGCCTAATTTTGGTTCGCCATCGTAAGTTCCGTGAACTGAACCTAATGCTGCTGCTAAAGCATCAACGTTAGCTTCTTGTACTAAACGTACACATTCAGCTAAATCAGCATAAGCAACTCCACCGATAACTCCGTCTTCTTCTCCACCAACAGTTCCAACTTCACCTTCAACTGAAGCACCGTGCTCGTGAGCATATTCAACAACTTGTTTTGTCATCGCAATATTGTCGTCGATTGGGTGATGAGATCCGTCAATCATTACTGATGAGAAACCAGAGTCAATTGCGTCTTTACATGTGTCAAATGAAGATCCGTGGTCTAAGTGTAGAGCAACTGGTACTGTAATGTCCATTGTTTCCATTAAAGCGTTAACCATTGCTGCAACAACTTTAGTTCCACCCATATATTTAGCTGCACCTTCTGATACACCTAAGATAATTGGTGAGTTGTTTTCTTTTGCAGCTGTTAATACAGCTTGAGTCCACTCAAGGTTGTTAATGTTGAATTGTCCTACAGCGTACCCTTCTTCTTTTGCTTTGTTTAACATATCTGTCATACTTACTAAACGAGTCATACTTAAAATTCCCCCTATAATGTTATTTTATACGTTTATTATACTCCAAAAACCGCGCTATTGCTAGTAAATAAGCAGATTGGCGCTATGGCTTGATTTGTAGGCATTTTAATTGAACTTTTTTCACTTATTCATTTAAGGGGTTAAATTTGATTAGAGATTATTTTGTCATTTTTGATGATTTGATAATATAAAATACTGGCGGTTGGTTTTATTTTCACTAAATATTAAAAAAAGTGCTTAGTTTATGACAGAGTGTTAGTAGAGGTACAGTAATATCAGGTCGACGGATCGCACATGATACCGTTGGAGCGAAGCGACTTACGGAATCAGTAGATCAGCGAGACGGAAGCTCAATCACAATATAACGCCGAAGTGATTAGCTAGAGTCGTGCCACTACGGTCACCGAAACTAACACTCTGGAATAAGCGGGATTACCATTATATTCTTTTCAATATTAGTCCCCAAAAACTTAAAAAGAATCTAGCTTTTCAACTAGATTCCTTTAATAAATTTTTATGCTTCAGCTAAGCGTTTGTTGTTTTTAACTGTTGACGTACTTGTGTCAATATCCACTTTATTGTCCAATGTTTTATAATTATTAGCCTTCAATTGAGGTAATGTAATCATGAAACCGAAACTGATAATGTACAGCCCCGCTAAGAAAAGCATTACTAAAGGTACACCTGACATATCTAAGATGTAACCAATGATGACTGATGAGAATCCCCCAACAGCACGTCCCACATTCAAGATTGTGTTATTCGCAATCGCACTGATTTTGTAAGAGTATAAGCGTGTAATAACCGCTCCGTAACCTGCGAACATCCCGTTCACAAAGAATCCAACGATAGCTCCACCGATTAAGATTGATGTTGAGCTATTAGCAAAAGTGAATAAATATACTGCCACAGCAGAACTTATTAAGAAGATTCCGTAAGCTAAGCGTGGGCCAATGCGGTCTAAGATTTGCCCGAAGACAAACATTCCGATACACATACCGATGATTGTTGCGATCATCCAAGTTGAAGAACCACTGACACTGACGCCAACATTTTGTTGCATCATTGTTGGTAACCAGTTCATCATACCGAAGTAACCGGCGATTTGAACAGTTGTCATAACCATTAAAACGATTGTTTGATACGATGTTTTTCGGTCTTTGAATAAATCTTTAATGCTACCTTGTGCTGATTCATCATCTTCATCTGAATAACTTTCAATATGTAATTCTTCTTCCTTAACTGTACGACTCACCCAAACTACGATTAAAATTGGAAGTAAACCGAATAGGAATAGTCCGCGCCACCCGAATATTGGAGCAATCAATCCTGCAAGTAGGGCTGAAGAAATGGAACCGATTTGCCCAACAATTCCGTTTAATGAACTGATGCGTCCCATTTTTTCACTTGGCACGATTCCGGCCATGATTGAGATCGCCACACCATATTCACCACCGACACCAATCCCGGCAATAAAGCGCATTGCATATAAGTAATAGATATTATTTGTAAAGAAGATTAATCCTGTGGCAATTGAAAAGATTAAAATTGTCCATTTAAAAACTTTTAGTTTGCTGTAACGGTCTGCTAAGATTCCAAATAAAATTCCTCCGAACAACATACCGAAGTTTGTAATAGTCGCAATCCACCCTGCTTGTGCTCCTGAGATACCTAATTGAGAAATGATTGTAGACATCGAAAAGGCTAGGAACATAACGTTTAAATCATCGGTTCCTGACGCGACAATGGCTGATAATAAAGCGTTACGTTGTGATTTGTTTAAGTTTTTCATTTTGTATAATCTCCTTTAATGAATGCTCTCGGCATTCTTTATTAAAATTGTTATAGATGACTATAGGGACAGAGTTTTCTATGCTTCAAATTGTTTTGACCATTTTGCTGGATCTTGATACCACTCGACTAACGTGTCATAGTAAGCTTTTAATTTCGGATCGCTGACAGCATATTCTACTAGTTCGCGGTAGTTTGTTAATGTTTCAAGTGAGTATTCAACTTCACTAAACGCTTTTTGTCCGCTTTCTAACATGTAGTTAAAGATTGCGGCGCAACCGATAATTTCACCTCCAGCCTGCTCTACTTTTGAAGCGGCGTCCAATACACTTCCACCTGTACTAATTAAATCTTCGACCATGACAACTTTGCTGCCTGGTTTAAGGTAGCCTTCGATGGCATTTTCCTTTCCATGGTCTTTCGCACTTGATCTGACGTAAATCATTGGTAGGTTTAAGAGATTAGCAACAAAGGCCGCATGCGGAATACCGGCAGTGGCAGTTCCGGCGATGACTTCAACGCCTTCAAATTGAGTTTTAATTAAATCTGCTAAAGCTTGTTCGATAAAGTCACGTGTTTCTGGGAAACTCATGATTAAACGATTGTCACAATAAATTGGGGCTTTGAGTCCACTTGCCCAAGTATAAGGTTGATCTGGTTTTAAATTTACTGCTTCAATCGCGAGTAATTTTTCTGCTACTTGTTCTGATACTGTCATGTTCAAATGATTCATTCCCCTTCTATTAATTTAATTCAGCTTGCCATTCTTTCAAGATATATCGATAGGCTTCTACCGGGTCAGGCGCTTGCGTGATCGGTCTTCCCACAACGATATAGTCACTGCCGTTTTTGGCTGCATCTCTAGGTGTCATAATCCGTGTTTGGTCGTCGTTTGATTTTGAAGTCAGACGAATGCCAGGTGTGATAGTTAGAAACTGGTTTGATGTTGCTTCTTTGATGATTGAAGCTTCTAAGGGCGAGCAAACAACGCCATCTAAGCCTGCATTTTGTGTGAGTATCGCATAATTTTGGACACTATCTTGAATCGGCCCTAATATCTTTTGTTCCTCATTCATTTGAGTTTGCGAAGTTGAGGTGAGTTGTGTCACTGCGATTAGTAAGGGTTTGTGATTATTCAAAGCCCCTTCCTCCAGGCCTTCTTTGGCTGCTTGCATCATTTTCAGTCCGCCACTGGCATGAACATTTACCATGTCTACACCACTTTGAGCGAGCACTTTCATGGCACTTTTGACCGTGTTTGGAATGTCATGTAATTTTAAATCTAGAAACACGCTGTGTCCTTCCTCTTTTAAGTAATGCACAAAATCCATCCCAGTTTTGTAAAATAGTTCCATGCCGACTTTTAAATTTAAAGATTCATTTTTAAATAGATTTAGAAAAGCGATGGCTGCCTCTTTAGTGGCGAAATCTAGCGCAATGATTGGTTTTTGTTTATCCATTGTCTCACCTTTCATTCATTATTTTTAATCGAGAGTACAAAAAAACGACCGATAACAGATCATGTTACCGGTCGTTTACGACGTGAAAGAGTGCATAACGATAGTGTTCCCCTTGCATTGTACAAAATGGGTTCACTATTAATCTCTATAAAATGCCTATAAAGAAATCAGTTAGCAACACTTTCGCGTCTCACGGAACACGATTAAAGCTTTACTACTTTTATGGAATTATAGTGATTATTTACACCAATGTCAATTGTTATTTGCGATTGTTTTGATGTTCTAAACTTGCTTCAATAAAGCCTTTAAAAATTGGTTGTGGACGGTTTGGACGTGAAGTGAATTCTGGGTGGAATTGCGGTGCCACAAAGAATGGGTGGTCTTTCAATTCAATAATCTCAACTAACTTCCCGTCAGGACTCACACCTGAGAATGACATACCGTGTTCGCTTAAAGCTTCACGGTACTCATTATTGAATTCATAACGGTGACGGTGACGTTCTTCAATCATTTCGCTTCCGTCGTATAAGTCACGAACTAATGAGTTTTCTGATAATTTTGCAGGGTATAGACCTAGACGTAATGTTCCACCTAAAGTCATATCTTCTGTTTGATCTGCTAATAAGGCAATGATTTTATGTGGTGATTCTGGGTCTAATTCTGAAGAATGTGCCCCTTTTAAGCCAACAACATTACGTGCAAACTCAACGGTCGCTAATTGCATACCTAAACAAATACCAAAGAATGGCACTTCTTCTTCACGAGCATAACGAATGGCTTCAATCTTACCTTCAACACCACGTTCACCAAAGCCGCCTGGCACTAAGATACCATCAACATCTTTCAAGTAAGAATCTACGTTGTCCGCGTTAATATCTTCAGCATTAATCCAAGATAATTCGATATCACTATTGTGGTAGAATCCGGCATGTTTTAAGGCTTCTACTACAGATAGGTATGCGTCAGGTAATTCAACGTATTTACCTACTAGACCAATTTTCACTTTATTCTCTAGATGTAGAACGCGTTGTTCTAATTCTCTCCAACCAGTCATATCTGCTTCAGGTAAATCAAGACCAAAGTAATCTAAGACTAATTGGTCCATTTTTTGCTCTTGTAAGCTTAATGGGATTGTATAAAGTGTTTCAACGTCACGTGATTCAATCACCGCATCCGTTGTTACATCACAGAATAGAGCTAATTTATCTTTAATGCTTTGTGGTAATGCCTCTTCAGTTCTCACCACTAAGATATTTGGCTGAATACCTAATGAACGTAATTCTTTCACACTATGTTGTGTTGGTTTTGTTTTTAATTCTCCTGCTGCTTTTAAGTAAGGGATTAAAGTTGTGTGAATGTAAAGAACATTTTCGTGTCCGATTTCTGTACGCATTTGACGTAGTGCTTCAATAAACGGTAGTCCTTCAATATCTCCAATGGTTCCACCGACTTCAGTGATAACAACGTCAGCGTCAGTTGTTTCTGCTGCACGCATGATTTTGTCTTTAATTTCGTTTGTCACGTGTGGTATAACTTGGACGGTTGCGCCATTATATTCACCTTGACGTTCTTTACGTAGAACTTCATCGTAGACTTTACCGGCTGTGACACTTGAGTATTCATTAACATTAATGTCGATAAATCGTTCATAATGGCCTAAATCTAAGTCAGTTTCTGCTCCATCATTTGTTACAAAAACCTCTCCATGTTGATATGGACTCATTGTACCTGGGTCAATGTTTAAGTATGGATCGAATTTTTGAATATTAACTTTCAATCCTCTGTTTTTAAGTAAACGTCCTAAAGACGCAGCGACGATACCTTTACCAATTGATGACACAACGCCACCTGTAACAAATATATATTTTGCCATTATTGTAAGCTCCTTTTTATATATTTTCGGGATATAAATAGAAAAGCCCCCTATTCCGATGGAATAGGGGTGCTAATTAAGTAGATTGACCTTCCTCTTGAAAGGTGCCCAATTTAGATAATACGATAACTTTGTCGTTTCGTCAATAAAAAATTTTAGTCTTCGTCTTCTTCCTCGAAAACTTCGTCTTCTTCATCTTCAAAATCGTCATCATCGATATCTTCATCATCGATATCTTCATCAAAGTCCTCGTCGTCTTCATCAAGTTCTAGATCATCGTCACCTAGTTCAGATAAATCACGTGCATAGACACCAAGTTCTTGGTTGTCGTCTTCGTCATCCTCTTCATCTTTAACGATTGGAACAACTTCTTCGACTTCATCTTCTTCATCGTCAAAGTCTTCTTCATCATCATAGATATCATCTAGATCTTCTGGATCATCGTCGTTGTAGTCAATCATATCGTCATTTTCGTCAAACGCGTTTAATTTGCGTTTTTTCTTGCGTCTGCGACGACGTGGTAAATCTTCATCATCAATTGAACTTACAATTTCTTCATCGATTGAATCGATGGGATACCAAGCGCGTAGTCCCCAACGGTTATCTCCTAATGAAATGAAGCGTCCATCAATATTGATGTCTGTATAAAAGCGAGTCATTTTCGCTTCCATCTCTTCTTCGCTTACATTTAAATAGTCTTGAATCGCAACCATTAATGCAGTGAAATCATAGACATCACCTGTCTCTTCAAGAATTGCATGTGCAACTTCAATCGAAGAAAGTTCTTCAATATTTTCATTCTCAAATTGTTTTAAAATCAAAGCTTCCACTTCCTTCCTCGTATTCTAATATATTACCGATTTAATTACGATAATGCAATTGAAATTCATAGTCTCCAAGCGGTTCTTCGTTAATTAATACTTGGTATTGAATCATTAACTTCACGCCTGTTTCTGTTTCAGAAAATTGAACTTTTTCGGTCTCAACTGCTAATTCCCATAGCCCTTGCGGGGTCATATAGGATGTATATGTTTGTTTAGATGGATTAAACGTTAATGTATATTGCGGTTGTTTAATCTCTGCTATCAGATGCCCTGCGTCACGTTGAGTATACCACTTTACTTCAATTGGAATATCTTCGCGGTCGACGTAGGAGATTTTTGAAAAAGTCTTTAAATCAACTAACTCTCCTTTAGTCTCTAACAACCATTCATCTTTATGAGCTTGCTTATGATAGCGAATCTTTTGATCAACTTCAAGATAAATATTTTTTCTCTGCACATTTTCACCACACAATCTATAGTTATTTACTATTATAATCGATTTTTTGTTATAATTATACATAACTATAAAATAATTACAAAATGAAGGAAGGTTTCTATGCTTTCAAATCAAGAATATATATCATCCCAACAATGGCTTGTATTTTCAGAACAAGATAATCCATCAAAAAGGGATCCAAACAGTGCACTCAGTTACCAAGACAGCTTCATCCGCTGGGTTCCAGCTCTAAACGATGACGCTCGTAAACCTTATGGTGTCGTACACTTCTATCCATTTGACTATCCAACTATCCTACTTGGGGCAAAAGATACTCGTCTGCCAGAACTGGGCAATGCGAATAATTATCTCGTTGACCTTGGATACACACTAGTTCAACGTCCTCATGGTGGCTTAGCTGTTGTTAATGACCCGGGTGTCATAAACTTTGGACTGGTGAGTGATAACCGTCATTTTGACTTATCGATTGATCATGCTTACGAGCAAATGGTTGCTTTAGTGGCGCAGTCCTTAGAGCCATTCGGCGTCAAAGTAGAAAGCTATGAAATTCCAGATTCTTATTGTCCTGGAAAATACGACTTAGTTGTCAATGGGCAAAAAATTGGGGGCATTGCGCAACGTCGCTTCAAATCTGGTGTCACAACGGCTGCTTACTTAAGTGTCAATGGTGACCAACAAGCACGCGCTGAATTACTCCAGGCTTATTACCGTACAGGTGAAGCGGGTAGTGACTATCCTTTAATCAATCCTAACTCAATGACAACGATTGAAGCAGTCATCGGTGAACCAATTCAAGTCGATGCATATCAAAAATTATTAATTTCAACGATGGAGAAATACGGTTCACTCACTCAAGGCGACTATGAAGACCCTGAATTAAAAGCTTTATACGAAAAAGCATTCGACAAGACAACCGCTCGGTCATACAAAATCCAATTTAATCAATTACCTTAAGGAGTTAATGATGGCTACTAATAATGATAAATATCAATTACAAATCTTGCCTCGAGAGAAAGTATTTCGCGATCCCGTTCATGACTACATTCATATTCAAGATTCGATTATCTTAAAGTTAATTGATACGGTCGAATTCCAACGTCTGCGTCGAATTCGTCAACTTGGGACGTCTTCTTACACCTTCCACGGTGCAGAGCATAGCCGTTTCAACCATTCTTTAGGTGTGTATGAGATTACACGTCGCATCATCAACAATTTCGTACGTAATTATCCTAGTCTCGAAGCCGGTGATGGCTTATGGGACGATAGTGAACGCCTTGTTGCCTTATGTGCGGCACTTCTGCATGATATTGGTCACGGGCCCTTCTCACATACGTTTGAAGGGATTTTCGATACCGACCATGAAGTAGTCACTCAAAAAATTATTATGTCACCAGATACTGAAATTAATCATGTATTGAAGTTAATGGGTGATGATTTTCCAGAAAAAGTTGCCAGCGTCATTAATAAAACTTACCCTAATCAGCAAGTCGTTCAATTAATTTCCAGTCAAATTGACGCTGACCGAATGGATTATTTAATTCGCGACGCCTATTATGCTGGCGTGAGTTACGGTGCTTTTGATATTACTCGAATTTTGCGTGTCATTCGGCCATTCAACAATCAAATTGTATTTGATTTCTCAGGGATGCACGCAGTTGAACACTATATTGTGAGTCGCTATCAAATGTATATGCAAGTGTATTTCCACCCCGTTTCACGCGGAATGGAAGAAGTGTTACGTAACTTACTTGCTCGTGCCAAATATTGTTACGACCAAAAACCGGAAACAATGAGACATTCCATTGATTTGTTGATTCCTTTCTTAGAAGGTGAATGGGATTTAGAAGACTATTTACGTCTAGATGACTACGTTTTAAGTAGTTATTTCTCACATTGGTTACTTGAAGATGACGACATATTGAAGGATTTAGCTTACCGTTTCTTAAACCGGAAACCATTCAAGTCACTCTTATCGAGCGATGACCAGCGTGATGAATTAACGTCTTCAATTCAAAACGAAATGCGGGCTGAAGGCTTCGACCCAGAATATTACTTTGGTGAAAATAGTTCCTTTGACTTGCCCTATGATTTCTATCGCCCAGACTCAACAAGTACGAGAACACAGATTGATTTCTTAACAAAACAAAATCAAGTCGTTGAATTGTCACAAGTCAGTGCCTTAGTGCAGTCGTTAACCGGAGTACCGCGTGGAGAGCAACGCTTGTATTATCCTCGTGAAGTCTTACACACGATACTTAAAATCCCTGAAGTAGATTTAACACCTGATCAGGAAAAAATAATCGCTGCTTATAATGAAGAGACAAATGATGTCACGTTTAATATTCAGCAGAGATTATTTTAGTTTTTATGGTTTGGGCTAAATGCTCATTTCCCCAGCAGTTTTGGTTGTATAACCGGAATTGTTGGGGATTTTGTTTGTGGTGGGGTGTGGGCGTACCCCTGAGATTTTTTCAGGGACATTTTTTCGTATTTCGTGTCCCTGAGATTTTTTCAAGGATGGTTTGGTGCCCTGAATAGTTCTCAGAGATCCTTTTCGGCATTTTGCATCCCTGAGATTTTTTCAAGGATGGTTTGGTGCCCTGAATAGTTCTCAGGGATCCTTTTCGGTGGTTTGCATCCCTGAGATTTTCTCAGGGATGGTTTGGTGCCTTGAATAGTTCTCAGGGATCCTTTTCGGCGTTTTGCATCCCTGAGATTTTCTCAAGGATGGTTTGGTGCCTTGAATAGTTCTCAGGGATCCTTTTTGGCGTTTTGCATCCTTGAGATTTTCTCAAGGATGGTTTGGTGCCTTGAATAGTTCTCAGGGATCCTTTTCGGCGTTTTGCATCCCTGAGATTTTCTCAAGGATGGTTTGGTGCCTTGAATATTTCTCAAGGAAACATATTCCTTACACTTGATTTTCCCTACCAAAAAAGGATACGCCACAATGACGTATCCAGGATAATCTAAGCTTGATTCAAATAATCTAATGCGAATTCAACGTGGAAAGATGCCATGATTGGTAATACATCTTCATCTAAATTGAATTTCTCGTGATGCAAACCGTATGAAGTTTCTTCAGAACTACTTACCCCAACGCGAGCATATGTTCCTGGTATCTTAGTTAAGAAGTCCGCAAAGTCATCTGATCCCATACTTGGTTGGCTTTGTTTGATGACGTTTGCTTCTCCGACAATTTTCGCTCCCGCACGTTGGGCACGTAATGTTGCATCCTCGTCATTAATGTTTGGCGCTGCAGCCGGATAGTTTTCAAACTCAATCGTTGCACCAAATACTTTCGCAATATCATGAGCCGTTTCTTCTATCTTAGCTAAAAAACGTTCGCGTGTTTCATGACTTAATGTACGTAATGTCCCCTCGATTTTTGCATGATTGGAAACAATATTATAACGCGTACCTGAAGTGAATTTTCCAATCCCGATCACTGCTGATTCTAAGGGATTCAGTAAGCGGGATACTAAGTTTTGTAATTCCGTTACAATATTTGCTCCGGCAGCTAAAGCATCAACGCCAGTATGTGGGCGGGCAACATGGGCACTTTTACCTATGACATTAATTGTAAAGATATCACAAGATGCCATAGTAGGTCCTGGCACTGCTTGAATGGTACCGACTGGTAAGGCTGGGTCTACATGCATACCAAACACTTGACCTACGCCATCTAATAGACCACTTTCGATAAATTGGTACGCACCGCTCCCAATTTCTTCTGCTTGTTGGAAAGCCACTAAGACAGTTCCAGCAAACTGTTCACGGTGTGATACTAAATAAGCAACCGCCCCAAGAAGCCCTGAGTTGTGGGCATCATGACCACACGCATGCATTATCCCTTCATTTAATGATGGGAAATCATGACTAGTCGCCTCTGTGATTTCTAAGGCATCAATATCCGCACGCAGTAATACTTTTTGCTCGCGTTGGCTTTGGGTCGCATCATTCTTTGTTCCTGTAATCGTCCCTAAAGTTCCTGTTTCACCTACTTTTTCAAAAGGAACATTGAGATCCGTAAGTATTTCTTGGATTTTCTCAGCTGTTTTAAATTCTTTTAAACTAGGTTCAGGATGTTGATGGAAATGACGACGCCATGTTACGATTTGTTCTTTATTTGCTTGAATTTCTGGAATAACTTGTACCAATTTAGTTCCTACTTTCTATTGCCTTTATTACTAAGTTTCTACTCTGCCACTTCTGTGACCGTTTGATTCTCAATATCAACGTCGTATTCTCTGAATACCGGGATTAATGAACCGTCACTTGATTCTTTAATAATTTCAGCAATTTCATCTGTTTGGAATAACTCGACGATTTTTAAATATAATGGGTTGTCTTTGTCTTCTTCACGGGCTGCAATCACATTAATGTACATCGGATTCACATTATCTAAATTATGAGCATCCGCAAAAATCGCATCTGAAACTTTAAGTCCTGCATCTGAAGCAAAACCAGTATTAATAATTGCCGCATCAACATCTTGCAGTACTACAGCTGCCATTGCTGGGTCTAATAATTCAAACTGTAAATCTTTGGGATTATCTAAAATATCTTTCTCTTCTGGGAAAATGCCCGCCGCCTCATCGACATCAATTAACCCAGCAATTTCTAAGGCTTGAAGCGCGCGTCCATAAGTTGATGGATCGTTTGGAATCGCTATCGTTCCGCCATCTGGAATATCTTCCACTGACGTGTGTTTATCAGAATATAAACCTAATGGCGTAATTAATGTATTCCCTATCGGTGTAATTGTTCCATTATTTTCATCATTCCAAGAAAATAGAAACGGATACCCTTGCGTAGCGTTTAAATCTAATGAGCCATTTTGTAAGGCTTCATTTGGTTGATTGTAATCTGAGAATAGCACAAGTTCAATTTCAATGCCTTCTTGTTCTAGCGCATTTTCAACGACAACATCCCAATAATCATAAGCATTTGAACTGGCTAAGCCTATCGTTACTTTATCACCTTCAAATTCCCCTTGGGCAGAGGCTTGAATTGGTAAAAAGCTTGCGATAGTAATGATTGATAAGAATGAATATAATAATTTTTTCATTGCGAACCTCCATTTTTTATTAAAAAAGCGTAAGTAATATCTACAACCACTTTCTTCATTGTAGCTTACTTACGCTTTAAGTTTGTTTCTTTTAATGTGTTTGGCTATTCAGCTGATTCTTCGGACTCAGCTTCTTCTGATTCAGATGATTCTGATCCTTCTTCGCCTTCTTCAGTCCATGCTGGAACATCTCCACCGTTACTTGCTTCAGCTAATTTTTCAGCGACTTCGTCTGTTTGGTATAATTCTACGACTTTAGCAAATAATTCGTTGTCTGCGTTGTCACCATTTACTGCGATAACGTTTTTGTAATCATCTGGTAAGTCTGCAGGATTTTCAGCATCTAGGAAAATAGCATCCTCAACACTTAAACCAGCGTCTAAAGCAAATGTGTTGTTAATAACTGCTGCATCCACATCTGGTAAAGCTTGCGCAATTTGTGCCGCTTCTAATTCTTCAAATTGAATATTTAATGGGTTATCAGTTACGTCCGCAACTGTTGGTAAGATTCCTGCTTCATCATCCACTTCAATTAAGCCGGCTAATTCTAAGCCTAATAATGCACGACCACCGTTTGTTGGGTCATTAGGAATTGCAATTACTGCGTCTTCTGGAATTTCTTCAATCGACGTAATTGATTCAGAATATACTCCTAAGGGTGTAACGTATGAGAAACCTAAGGCTTCAAGATTACCATCATTTGCTTCATTCCATTCGTTTAAGAAAGCCACGTGTTGGAAAGCATTTAAATCTGTTGATCCGTCTTGTAAAGCAACGTTTGGTTGAACATAATCTGTAAATAATACTAATTCAAGTTCAATACCTTCTTGTTCTAGGGCCTGTTCTGAAACAAATTCCCAAACCTGTTCTTCTGCTTCACTTACGACACCAACGGTTACTGTTTCGCCTTCAAATTCACCTTGAGCTTGAACTGCTGAAGTTGCTCCAACTAAAACACTACCCGCTAATGATAATACACCTAATGATTTTAAGAATTTTTTCATGATAAATCTCTCCTTTTTTATGTTTATTCAGTATCTTCTTCTGTTGATTCTTCGCTTGATTCTTCAGTTGACTCTTCTGATCCATCTGTACTTTCAGCTGGCTCATAGCCTTCCCATGCTGGAATACTTCCACCGTTACTTGATTCAATAATCACTTCTGCTACGTCAGCCGTTTGGTATAGTTCTACGATTTTTAATAGTAATGGACTTTCAGCATCTTCAGAACGTGCCGCAATGATATTACGGTAAGTATCACTTAACTCTTCTGGTGTATCTGTATCTACGAAGATAGCATCTTCTGTTACAGATAAACCTGCGTCTTCTGCATGACCTGTGTTAATAATCGCTGCTGCAACATCTGGTAATGATTGTGGAATTTGAGCTGCATCTAACTCGATAATTTCTAGATTTAATGGGTTCTCAGTAATATCATCAATCGTTGGTAATACGCCTACAGCGTCATCCACTTCGATTAATCCAGCGATTTCTAAGGCAAGTAAAGCACGCCCGCCGTTTGTTGGGTCATTAGGAACTGCGATACTGTCGCCATCTACAATTTCTTCAACTGATGTAATTTTGTCTGAGTATAAGCCCATGGGTGTAACTAATGTAAAGCCTAAGTTTACTAGATCTTCGTCATTTGCTTCGTTCCAGTTTTCTAAAAAGGCAACGTGTTGAAAGGCGTTTAAATCTAGAGAGCCATTTGCTAAAGCTTCGTTCGGTTGGTTATAATCAGTTAAAAGTGTCACATCAATCTCGATACCTTCTTGCTCTAAAGCTTTGTCGGCAACATAGCCCCAAACTTCTGCACCATTATCTCCAACAACACCTACATTGACTTTCTCACCTTCAAATTCTCCCGAACTTTCTTGTGCAAATGCCACTTGAGTAGCTGGCGCTAGAATGAGTGAACTTGTCAGGGCAACTTTTCCTAACTTCTTAAGTAATTTTAACATAGCACTTTCCTCCTTTTATCTTTGACTATTCAGCATCTTCTTCCGTTGACTCTTCACTACTTTCTTCTTGACTTGTTTCTTCGCTGCTTGCGTCTTCAGCATTTTCTCCAATCACTGGCGCATTTTCCCAGGCTGGTTTGTCACCATTGTTAGTTGTGTCATATAAAGCTTGAGCGACCTCTTCTGTTTGATAGTACTCAACGATTTGTAAATATAGGGCGTTGTCTTGGTTTTCTTCAAGAGCTGCAATGACATTTCGGTAAGCTTCATTTAATTCTTCTGGATAATCCGCGTCAACGAAAATGGCTTCATCTAAGCTCAGTCCCGCATCTGTTGCGAAGTTTAAGTTGATGAACGCTGCTGCAACATCTGGTAACGATAAAGCTAATTGAGCTGCATCTAATTCTTCAAATTCCAAGTTTAATGGGTTATCTGTAATATCATTGACTGTTGCTAAAGGTCCAACTTCATCATCTACTTCAATGACACCGGCTAGTTCTAAGCCAAGTAAAGCACGTCCACCATTGGTTGGATCATTTGGAATAGCAATTGTATCGCCTTCTTGTAAGTCATCTAAAGATTCAATGTTTTCAGAGTAAGCACCCATTGGCGAAACAAAGGTATAACCAATGCCAGTTAGACTTCCGTCATTTGCTTCATTCCAGTCATCTAAAAAGGCAACGTGTTGGAAGGCATTTAAGTCTAGCGAACCGTCTTGTAATGCAATGTTTGGTTGAACATAGTCACTGAATAAAACTAAATCGACCGTGATTCCATCGGCTTCTGCCTTCTCAACAACGACATTCCAGACTTCTTCTGAAGGCCCAGGAACAATCCCAACTGATACTTCTTCACCTTCAAATTCACTTTGTGCTTGTACTGGAACACTTGCACCTACTAATAAACTTGCTGCTAATCCGACAACACTTAAACTTTTTAACCATTTTCTCATTTTCATCCCTCCTTGTTCATTGATATATTGACTGTTCTATTATTTGACATTTGAATTACTTTCGACATAAAATAAAGTACAAAAAAACTCCCATCCTATGAAAAGGACGAGAGTATAAACTTCGTGTTACCACCTTAATTTGTCATTTCATCACTGAAATAACCTCTACCAGTACATTTGTTTAAATAATATTAACTATATACTGTGGCATCTCTAACGGGTGCATCCGTTCATCCTTATTGCGTTACGCATTCAGAATGACCGCTCAGTAGCCATTTTCAACCGATCGTCACTTACTCACTTTCACCAAACGTGAGCTCTCTAAAAAGTTTGATTGATTTACTTTCCACATCAAAGCGTTTTATTTATCTGTTGAAACTATAATAGTACACAAATTTTACTTTGTCAAACATTTTATTAAAAAATATGTTAGACTTAAGAATATTATTAGAGGAGTTGATGAGAATGGATTATAAAAACATTAATAAACACTTACTAAACACGTCGGAGAATCTCATCCGACTTTTTAACGATCAAATCAGTCATATTGAAGGATTGTTATTTTTCAACGTTGGCGAACCAGATTTTCCGACCCCGGAAAATATTAAACAAGCAGCCATAAAATCAATCAATGCCGATCAAAGTTTCTATGCCCATTCTCGTGGTGTGTATGAATTGCGTGAGGCGATTCACCGTTACTTAAATCGTAAATATGATTTGGATTACTCACCGGATGATCAAATTATCGTTACAGCAGGTGCGACCCAAGCATTATATTTGGCGGTAACTGGCTTAGTGAATCCAGGCGACGAAGTCTTAGTCGTCGACCCGAACTATGTTATCTATAATACACAAATTTCTTTATCAGGCGCAAAAGCTGTAGCCATCGACGTTAGCTCAACTCAATTTAAGCTGACACCTGAATTGTTAGAAGAAGCCATTACAGATAAGACAAAGGCTTTGCTTTTAAATCACCCGACAAACCCTACGGGAGTTACTTATACTCATGATGAAATTGAAGCCTTAGCTGAAGTCATTAAAAAACACCAAATTTATGTCATTTCAGATGAAGTGTATTCAGAATTTAGTTACGGATCTAAGCATACATCGATGGCAAAATTTGCACCTGAATTAACTTTATTAATTAATGGAACGTCAAAATCCCATGCGATGACCGGATGGCGCTCTGCCTTCTTAGCGGGACCTGCAGAATTAATTAACTCAATCTACCCGTTGCATCAATCAGTTCTAACTGCCATTAGTACCCAAATTCAATATGCTAGTATCGAAGCTTATGATAATAGCGACGCCGAAATTCAACTCATGTTAGAAGACTATCAAGCACGCCGTGACTTTCTTATTGAAGGTTTAAGTGAATTGGAATATGACTTCATTGTTCCTGAAGGCGCATTTTATCTTTTCAGTAAAATTCCAGCTTGGTATGAAGGAGACGATTACCAATTCTGTCTAGATTTAGCCCATGAAGTTAAAATTGGTGTCACGCCTGCTCAAATTTTTGGTGAAGCTGGTCGCGGACACTTTAGAATCAGTTATGTTTCAAGTAAGGCCAATTTAAAAATATTACTCGAACAACTTAAAGCCTTCGAAACAGCCTATAAACAGAAGTAAATATAGATGAATAACAAAAGCACTCAACGCGGGTTGAGTGCTTTTTGTGATTTTGATTAAACTAGGATTCGTTTTAGATTCGAGTGATCGATTAGTGCTAATCAAGCATTCGTTTCAGATTCGAGTGATCGATTAGTGCTAATCAAGCATTCGTTTCAGATTCGAGTGATCGATTAGTGCTAATCAAGCATTCGTTTCAAATTCGAGTGATCGATTAGACGAATATACTGGTCCAATAATCGTGGACAACTCCAAACAAACTAATTTCATTCGTGGACTCCAGTTATTTCTGTCATAATAAACGCAGACACGGTGCGTCCATGACCTTGGAGTCAAATCTTACTTTTCAATTTGTTCGATCGTTTCTTTGGGAACGGATCCGTTCCCTTTCAATGACCCAACCATCATATAAAATCGCTCCGGCAAGGCTAAGTCAGAAATATCTTCCACATGTAAGGTAACAGCATCCTCTTCGCCTGCTTTCAATTTCTGCATTAAATCTGGTTCGACAATCGCTGCTGAGCCCATCGCAAGGATATCTACATAATTTAGCGCTTCTAACAACTTATCAAGACTTGTTAAATCCCCAGCGCCAATAAGTAATGTACGATCTGCTAATAATTCGTGGACAACTTCATTAATTACTTCACCTTTATGCTCACCGAGACGGGCTTTGTTTTTAAAGCCGTTAGGTCCAAATTGAGACACATGAATATAATCCACACCCAATTCAGCTACTTGGTCAATTAAATATAAGGCGTCGTCAAAGTTATAGCCAACTATCTCGCCATGAATCTCTTCTGGACTTATACGGTAACCAATGATGAAATCGTCTTTTGCGTATTCATTTGCTACTTCTTGAACGGCTTTAACTACAGCTAAAGGAAAGGCTGCTCGTTTCTCTCGATTTCCACCCCACTCATCCTCACGTTCGTTCGATAATTCTGAGAAGAATTGTTGAATTAAATAATGATTCGCCCCATGAATTTCTACACCATCAAAACCTGCTTCGATCGCACGTTTAGTAGCATCTGAAAAGTACTGTACAAATTCATAAACTTCTTCGTTTGTCATACCAGTGACTGGATAATCTAAGAAAACAAAGTCTTTTGTACTAGGTCCATACACTTTTTCTTCATCTTGATAGGAATACTTAGCTTGGCGACCTGGATGAAAAATCTGAAGCATTGCTTTTGCACCCTGTGCTTTCATAGTACTGGCTAATTTCTTCATACCAGGCATGTGCTCATCTGATTGGATACCTAAACCATAGCCAAAAGCATTACCAAATGGTCCTACATTCGCTGCTCCAGTTAATAATAAGGCTCCAGTTTGACTGCGTCGTTCAAAATATTTGATGTCATCATCACCGACAAAGCCCTCGTAAGTTGACCCTGCTGCCACCATTGGTGCCATCGCAAATCGCGATGAAAGCTGACTGCCATTAGGAAGGTTTACAGCTTGGAATAGTCTTTCATATTGCTGATTCATTAAATTTAGATTCCTCCTTTAGGGATCGCTTTATATTTTATTGAACATTTTCGCAAGCTGTTTGTATGAATTTAAGCGTTCGTTCTCACCATGAATTGGTGCATAAACCATTAATTCATCGATACCTAATAATTGTTGTTCTTCCTCTAAGATAGATTGAACTTTCTCAGGTGTCCCTTTAATTATGAAGCGTTTTTCATAATGATTATTTAAGTAATTTAATTCTTGTTCAGAATATTTATAATCTTTCAGCTCTTCGGGACTGACATTTTTAATCATACGTCCGCGTGACAAGGCCAATTGTGATAGTTCCATAGGTTTAGCCAAGTAATCAGCTTCTTCTTGTGTATCAGCCACGACAATTAAGTAACTGACCATCACAGATGGTTTTTCAAAGAAACGGCTAGCTTGAAATTCATTGCGGTATTGTTTGAATACTTCAGGGTCTGTTTCTAAACCAAAGAATTTCGCAAAACTATAGCCTAAGCCCATTTCTCCCGCTTTACTTGCAGATTGACCAGAAGATCCTAACATCCATGGTTGTGTTAAAGTCAATGTTCCTTGTGGCATCGCGTTCGTTCTTCCATAATAGCCATCTGCTTGTTGGTCTGATAAGTAATCCAGAATGATTTCAATCTTGTCGTATTGATCATCAAAAGAGTTAGGTTTACCTTGTGCCAGTGCAACAATTTCATTCGGACCACTTCCAGGTGCACGTCCGAGTCCAATATCAATGCGGTCGGGAGCTAATGCTGTTAAAGTTTTGAAGTTTTCTGCTATTTTCAATGGTGAGTAATGCATAATCATTGTTCCACCCGTACCTAAGCGGATTTTTGATGTCACCGCAGACATATAAGCTGCTAATAATTCTGGCGATGAACTTGCGTGGGTCGGTGAGTTATGATGTTCTGCAAACCAATAGCGTTTGTAATTTAACTTTTCTATCTCTTGAACAAAGCGCTTTGTTCGCTCAAATGCTGCCTCAGGGGTTTCTCCGTCATTTAATGTAACTAAATCGTGTACGCCTAATTCCATATATAAATCGTCCTCTCATATTGAATATTCTTATCTTCATTGTAACAAGTGAATAGATAAAAAGATTGTTATATGCTTTAAATTTAAGGAAATACTCCTTTGTACTAGGTAGTTATTTTACAATTAGGTGGTTTCATTATATGATTACTTAGATGATACTAACAAAAGGAGTGATTAGATGGCTGGGCATTCAAAATGGAAAAATATACAAAAACGAAAAAATGCACAAGATTCTAAAAAAGGTAAAATCTTCCAAAAGCTATCCCGTGAAATTTATGTAGCTGCAAAAAACGGCGGCGATCCAGATATGAATCCTTCACTGCGTCTCGTACTTGATAAAGCAAAAAGTGCGAATATGCCAAATGATAACGTTGAGCGAGCAATTAAGCGCGCAACGGATTCAGCTGATGGCGCAAACTATGATGAAGTTGTTTATGAAGGTTATGGACCGGGCGGAATTGGTGTCTTAGTTTATGGACTAACAGATAACCATAACCGTACAGGAACTAATATCCGTACAGCTTTTAATCATAATGGTGGTAATTTAGGTGAGAAAGGTTCTGTCGCTTTTCAATTTGAACGTAAAGGTTATATTGCAATTGAACGTGAAGGTTTAGAAGACGACGAAGATACTTTAATGATGAATATTCTTGAAGCGGGAGCCGAAGATATGGAAATGTCAGAAGATGTTGTTGAAGTTTACACAGCTCCAACTGATTTTACTGCTGTTCGTGATGCTTTAGCTGAAAACTACACTTTAGCTCAATCTGAATTAACGATGAAACCAAATATTTCTGTGCCACTTGATGAGGCACTTGTAGAAGATTTCGAAGCTATGATCGATATTATTGAAGATGACGATGATGTCACTGATGTTTATCATAATGCAGAGTATTAATAATCTTTAAATTATCAGGCCAGTGAGGTGCGCATGCATGTTGCTGGCCTATTTCTTAACTCATTTTAACTGAATAATTGCACATTTATCCATATCAATAGCAGTCTACTTAGATTAGCTTTATACTTTAATAAAGCTAATTGAAAGAGGTGCTCATAATGGAAACTTACTTTAAAATCAAAAGAGGGAAATTAGCTACAGCTATTTTCTTAATCATCGGCTTAGTCTTTACTTGGTATGGAGCCACATTTTCTCTTGTCCTTTTCCCGATGCTCGGCCAAGACAACTTTGATAATCAGTTAAGTATTATTGCGTTTATCCCCCTGATTTTTTTAATTATTGGACTCATTCTTTTGGGTTACTCGATTTATTCAATCGTCAACGCAACGTATATCACGGCTAGTGAGGATACAATTCAATATCACAAGGAGACTTATGATGTTAGTCGTATTCATCGTTTTGTCTATCGTTCTCGCTTTATTCGAAGAAAACGCGGAAATGATCATACTGAAGAAATCGTCATCGAAGGTGAAGATGGTGCGATGATTATGAATATTACGAATAAAAACATGCGGACTAAGAAAGTTCTAGAATTAATCAGGGAACATTATCCAAATATTCCCCTCATTACGGAATAAAATTTACGAATTAATCGACAATTTCGCCTTTGTGTCTATTATCTCGAATTAGAGGTTTACATTCATTCAAACACCCTTTATAATATAAACAGTAAGTTAATTATTTAGAAATAGAGGAGAATTTAATTATTATGGCAGAATTTAAACATGTAATCAAAAACCGTCGCTCAATCTACGCTTTAGGTACAAACAGCGAGTATTCAATCGAAGACATCGTAGCTACAATCCGTGAAACTCAAAAAGATGTTCCTTCAGCTTTCAACAGCCAAACATCACGTTTAGTTGTTTTAACTGGTGAAGCAAACACTAAACTTTGGAACTTAATCTTAGATGTTCAAAAAGAAGTTTTAGACCAAGCAACTTGGGACTTCATGTCACCAATTATGGAAGGTGCTAAAAACGGTATCGGTACAGTATTATTCTTCGAAGACCGCGATGCAGTGGCTAAAATGCCTACTCAAGGTCAACGTACTGAAGCATATAAAGAAAACAACTCAGCTAACTCACAATACGCTACTTGGTTAGCACTAGCTGAAATGAACTTAGGTGGATCACTACAACACTTTAACGTAGGCTACGAACAAGGATTTGATAAAGCAATCCGTGAACTATTCGCCCTACCAGAATCATACGAATTAGTGGCTCAAATGCCATTTGGTTCAGTTGAACAAGGTGCTGGCGAGAAAGAATATATCGATTCAGAAGTACAAGTTCAATTAATTAAATAATTTAAACAACAAACCCCCATCATTCAGTTGATGGGGGTTTTTACTTACGCTAGTCTGCTGAGTGACTTACGTAAAATATATAATGCGAATATAAATGTCATAACTTCAACAATCATCATCGTGAGCCACACACCGATAAGGTTAAACCACAAGGCCATCACAAGTAGCACCGGAATGATTAAAATAAAACCACGCAGTGCCGATAAGATAAGCGAAGATCTCGCTTGATTGATCGCTGCCAAATAATAAATCACAATAAAATTCATTCCCGTAAATAAGAATGACATAAAGTATAATGGAATCCCTTGAAGCGCAATCAGTGCCATCTCTTGATTTTGTTCACTATTAAAAATTGCTACTAACCCGTCTGGGAAAAAGAAACCTATCCCAAAAATAATTAAACTAAGGAATACCGCCGCAATGAGCGCAAGTTTTAACACATGTTTTAATTCTTTCGAATTTCCTTGCCCTAAGAACTTACTTGCTAGTGGTTGAAAACCTTGACCTAAGCCTGTAAATAAAGCAATTACTATAATATTAATGTTGGCAATAATTGCATAGGCTGATACAGCAATATTTCCAACCAATCTTAATAAGACAATATTGAATAAAAACATCACGACGGCCGAAGAAAACTCGTTAAAGAATGAAGAAAAGCCTAGACTCACAATGTCTTTAAGTTTCTTAATTTGCATACTTACTTTATTAAAGTGCAAGTGATGATCAATCCTGTGCCAATGTAAAGTTGCTACTAAAATCGACGTTATTGGTGAGAATACCGTCGCAATTGCCGCTCCTTTTAACTCCATTTGTAAAGGGAATATAAAGATATAGTCTAATACGATATTCACTAGCCCTCCAGTTAGCATCGCAATCATCGCAAGACGTGGATTATTATCATTTCTTAAAAATGAAATAAAGACAAAATTGACCATAAACAGCGGTGAAAAGAACATCAATATATCATAATAGCTTTTCGCTAGAGAATAAGTCCCTTCATTCGCACCTAAAAATCGCAAAATGGGTTCCGAGAACAAACTGGTACTCGCTGCGAAGATAATTGAACCAATAATAGTAAACATAAAAGTCATATTAAATAAACGGTTCGCATCCTCGAAATGCTTCTTACCTAAGGCAATTGCAAATAAAGTTGCCCCACCAATTCCAAACATCCAACCAATCCCATTAAATACATTAACCATTGGTAATACAATATTTAAAGCTGCTATACCCCGTGAACCAACACCATTTGCGATAAAGAATGTATCCGCAAAGATAAACAGCGATTGTCCCATCATACTTAACATCGCTAAGGATACATATTGCAAAAACTGCTTTCGCGTCGTTGACGCTTGATTACTTATGTCTACCATATTCATTTCCTCCTCAAACAAAAAAGACTCCCTCCCTTTTGTTTCTAAGACCTACACAAAAGGAAAAGAGCCTACTATTTCATCCGGTGATAAAATAATTGCTTTGCTTTAATTACAAGCATTGTAGCAACTTAATATTTTAAAGTCAAACCTCTCCGGATTTTTTAATTGGGTTGTTTTGAAAAGTAATAATCGACAGCGTATTTGAATGTCGCAAGTAAATGAGCTCGCGCTTCTTTCGCAATTGGCGTATTTGGTTGAATGATATCAAAGGCATGATACGCCCCTTCAAATAATTTAAAATGCACTGGCACGCCAGCCTCAAGTAAATGACTAATATAGCTGACTGTTTCATCGAAGAAAGGCTCCATTGTTCCAACATGTGTATAAGTTGGCGGTAAATTTGAATAATCTGTCGCTTGTGCTGGTGAAGCGTAGATAGGTAGGTTTTCTGCTTGGTAATCAGGACCTAAATACATCTTCCAAGCAACTTCATTATATTGGCTGTTCCATACTGGGCTATTCTCTATTTGCGCTGAAGCTGTCTGTCTACTTGCATCTAACATAGGGTATAAAGGGATTTGAAAGGCAATATTCACTTCCCCGCGGTCCCTTGCTAAAAGTGATAGAGCTGCAGTGAGTCCGCCACCCGCACTATCACCACCAATAAATAGTTGATCAGACCGGACACCGTACTCTGATGCAAGATCTTTTAACCATTGTAAAGCTAAGTAAGCATCTTCTAATGCCGCAGGATAAGGTGCATCGCCAGATAGTGTGTAATCGGGTGCAACGACAACAGATCCGCTTACTCTAATAAAGTCATCAATAAGACTTGCATCCTGCTCCGGTGCACCTAGTGAGTAGCCACCCCCATGAAGCCAGAGTAGCCCGGGTGCTTTATCAATTGAAGCATCCCATTGTTTACCTGAATGATTTAGAAAGATTTCTTTATCTGATGACATTCGTTCACGGGGTCGAAAGACGCATAATCGAAGCAATGATCCGTCTTTACGTGGAATCCACACTTCTGTTAAGCGATTGGGTCCTGAGTATTTACCATATAAAGCTTTTTGAGAAAAGCGCCCTAACTTTTTCATTTTTCGTTGATTCATCTTAGGTTGTAAACGACGAATCCATTTTCCTACTTGACGTAATTCTGGATGGAGCATATCTGTCGTTATTTTCATAATCTTCGCCTCCTTGTAATTTTATTGTACTGCACTTTATCCCAAGTTGCATTCGATACGATTTATTCGTTTGAGGAAATGTTGTAGAGAACGTGTTTTTCTAATAGGATTGGATTTTTAATTGACATCTTTGACCAATCCTGATATTATGGTTAAATAGTAATCATTACCATTTGCAATTTTAAATAAAAGGAGTTCAAAATGCGTATTAATATTTTAATGGAAAGCAAAGAAACTGGCGAGCGTTTATACTTAACAACGAAAAATCGCCGTAATAACCCTGATCGACTAGAACTAATGAAGTACTCACCAAAATTAAAACGTCGTACTTTATTCACAGAAGTTAAAAAATAAGGAGGATTTACATACTTGGCCAAAAAATCAAAACAAGCAAAATACGAAAAACAAATCGCCCTGGTAGAACAATATGCAGACCTACGTCGTGAGTTAAAAGCAGCGGGAGACTATGAAGGTTTAAGTAAATTACCCATTGATTCAAACCCTAACCGCTTAAAACTGCGCGATAAAATCGATGGCCGTCCACGAGGCTACATGCGAAAATTCGGAATGTCACGAGTTAACTTTAGAAAATATGCACATCTAGGGCAAATCCCGGGTGTTCATAAAGCCAGCTGGTAATTGAAGTAAAGGAGCAAATATCCATGGGAGCAATGAATGCATCAAGTGCTTATCGTCACTTAAAAAGTCCAAATATCAAAACTCGCAAACGCGCGTTAAAATTAATTAAAGAAGCAAAACGTAAAAAGAATTAAAGTTGTGATACACCTTGTAGACCGATTGGTTTATGAGGTGTTTTTTTGATTTTCCCTATATAAATACCCCCTAAATTCGTGAATGAATTTAAGGGGTGATTATAAATCTATCTAATTTGAACTGAGTATTATATGAAACCTCACGACAAGGGAAATTGGTCAGCTAACGGGATTTGTCATCTCATGACAAGGGAAATTGAACAGCTAACGGGACGGGTCATCGCATGACAGGGGAAATTAAACCGCTAACAGGACTGGTCATCGCATGACAGGGGAAATTAAACGACTAACGGGACTGGTCATCGCATGACAAGGGAAATTGAACAGCTAACGGGACTGGTCATCGCATGACAGGGGAAATTAAACGACTAACGGGACTGGTCATCTCATGACAAGGGAAATTGAACAGCTAACGGGACTGGTCATCTCATGACAGGGGAAATTAAACGACTAACGGGACTGGTCATCTCATGACAGGTCCCGTTAGACTATTCCTCCTAATAAGGAAAATACTTTATCGTTTTTTCTTAAACTGAGCCGTATCATGAAGCTATCTATATTTCGATTAGTCTTCTACTGAATACTTAACTTCAATGCTTTTAGATTTTCCTGCATAGCTTCAATATAGCCTAAGTCCTGGTCTTGAGGAGCTACTTCTAAATCGTATAATTGAGCGACCTCTACTCCGGTTTCCAAAGCAATCGTCTGAGCGATAGAAGTATTTCCTCCTTGTTGGTAGTAGATGATTGAAGCATCAATTTCGTCGATAATTTTAGCTATCTCACCAATCCGTGCTGGGCTTGGCTCGACCTCAGTTGATAATCCACCAACAGATATTTGCTCAAGTTGATAGCGATCGGCTAAGTAACCGAACGCTTCGTGTTGAACAACGAATGATCGATTCTTTGCATCAGCAAAAGCTTGCTCATAATCCTCATGTAAAGTTTGTAATTTCTGGTTGAAAGCTTCAGCGTTCGCTCTATATTCACTTTCTCCTTCAGGATCTGCTTGTATCAAGGCTTCTTGAATTCTATTTACTTGATCGATTGCTAAGACAGGGTCTAACCAACTATGAGGGTCCAGCTCATCGTGGTTATCAATATGTACGTTTAAAATTTCTGATTTGATGAGTACTTCACCATCATTATTCATTCCTAATGCTTGAACCGAAAAGCTGGAATTAGATGCTTCATATTCAAACAGTTCCGTCGTTTGATCTTCTACTCTCTGCCAGTCTTCCCCTGGATAGTTTACTTGCCATCGCCATTCCGTCACGGCTTCCGTTGAGTTAGCTTGCAGTGTTATCACATCGCCAGTATGATAATGATCGGATAAGCCGATAATTTCCACACCCATTGCCTCATAACCTTCCTCTTCTGCTTCAGTGAGATTTTGCTCTGAATGATTATGATGCTGTTCTGTTCCATTTCCACTCGCTTGGACAATTACAAGCTCTTCTTTGTCAAAATTGTTAAGTAGTGATTCAACCCAATGTTCCATTGTGTCACTACTATAAACAAATACATCTGCATTATTAACTGCCACAATATTATAGACACTTGGTTCATAGCCATGAGGACTCGCATTGTCTGTCACCAATTGACTGACGTTAATTCGATCACCTCCAACTTGTTTAACAAATTCATACATTGGATAAAATGAAGTAACAACAGTTATTTTTTCTTCTTCAGATTCATTAGCAAATGCAACCTTCGACATCCCTAGGTTATTTACGATTAACATGCTAATAAACATCACCATCAAGTGTTTGCTATATTTTTTTAATATCATACACAATCTCCTTTTCTAAATAGGACTGCAGTACAAAGTGCACTCTTAGTGGGCTAACATATCGTGGACTAAGCCTGAAGCATCTAGTTCAGAAGGATAGTATGTTGGCCAGTGATCAACCTCCTCTAGTAATTCATCACGATTATCCCCCCAATATAAATGAAAATGAGCGGAATCTGTCGGAGAAATACTATGGTCACTAAATTGAATAAACTCTGGCATATCCGCTGCTTGGCCATCTACTTTTTTGAAGATAAAACGCACTCCTCGATTACCACGATCATAAGTTAAAACTTCATAACCATCATATTCATATTGGGCACTTACTTCATTTTCATCTTCATAATAGAATGTAAACGTATCATCATTAATAACAATTCGATTCAAATCAGTTTCATAACCTGTCGTGTAATATTCTTTGTATGCTTGAGCTGTCATTGTGTCGTTCTCGCTAGCTTTAGATTCAAAAACTTCATCCAAATCCCCTGACTCAAGATAAGGATAGACCGATTGCCAATCGCCTTCCCAATCAGATAAGTCACGATCAGCTATCTCATCATTATAGAAGAATCCATTATAAATTCGTTCCCCATTCCCATCTTCATCCCCACTATGGTGGTCATCAATAACAACTTCGACCACTTCTGAATCTTCAATTAAATCTCCATTACTTTCTAGTAATGCAGCTTTAATTTGTAAACCATTAGTCGTAGCCTCTCTTGAAAATATCTGACTTGTTAAACCCGCTACGGGTTCCCACTCCGATGCTTCACTGTCCTTGATATACCATTGCCATGACCCTTCAGTCTCTCCCTCAATTGAAGCAACTAACTCAATCTCATCCCCCGTATGATAATGTTCCGCCAATCCTTCAATAGAGATCGACGTTGCTTTTTCTTGGCTCTCTGTTACTTGACTTTCCTGTGCTGTAACCATTGCTTCTCCCCCGGGCGCTATTGCCACCAAAGTTATGCTTGCCAACGAAATCAATAATACTTTTTTCATTTCTCATTCCACCTTTTCTGTAAATAGTAATAATTACTGTTTAGACTCTATATTTTATTTACCTATGTGTCAAGATATTTTTCTATAATATTGAATGAAAATTTATTCATATGATCCTACTTGTATAATATTTAACTATCTATATTAAAGCGATTAAATCGAACTATTCTAATGATACAAATTGATAAAACTAAAATATTTTCGTTAAAATTATCAAATTTATTCGCTTTAGAAATAAATGTAATTGACCACCCTGGTCAATAATGCTAGAATTCAAATAAGTTGACCAGTGTGGTCATTTATAGAAAGTAGGTGCTATATGTTTGAAAGTCAGCAATTTAATCGAATTGATGATGCAAAGAAGGAACGCATTCTAAGTGCAGCTTTTAAAGAATTTGCTGAGAAAGGGTTTGATGACGCTTCAACAAACCGGATTGCTAAGGAAGCGAATATTAGTAAGGGGAGTTTGTTTAATTACTTCAATAACAAAGAAGGTTTGTTTAAGTATTTAATTGAATTATCTTTAGAACGCATTGATACCATGTATTTTCAAAAGGTAAATTATGACATTACGGATATTTTTGAGCGGATTATTCATTTTTCAGAAATAAAAAATCAAGAATACCCTAGATTTAAAGATACGTTTGATTTTTTAGGTCATATTTTTGTAAATATATCCCGCTACACAACTATATGTGAAGGCTTACCGCAAGCTAAACTAGCGATTGAAAAGCAAGTTGATAAAGTATTAAATAAAGACATTGATTTAACTAAATTTCGTGAGGATATTGATGCGGAGAAAGCGTTGAATCTAATCTATTGGTCAATAGAAGGTTATCGGAATAAGCTTGTGACACAATTTTCTGATACGGATTTTACAGAAATCAATTCAGCAGACCTAACACCACATTACGATGAATTCTTTGCTTACATTCATTTATTGAAGACAATATATTATAAACCAGCATACGTTACTGACGGTTCTAAATAAGGAGGACAACATGTCAAAAGTCATTGAAGTAAAAAATTTAACGAAGAGCTTTGGAAATTTCACAGCCTTAGATAAAGTCAATTTAAATGTTAACAAAGGTGAAGTCCATGGCTTTATTGGGCCAAATGGTGCTGGTAAATCAACGACAATTCGAGTTCTGCTAGGTATGTTAAAAGCAGATTCGGGGCAAGTTAAAGTATTTGACCAAGATGCGTGGAAACAATCCGTTGATATTCATAGACGCATTGCCTATGTCCCAGGTGACGCAAATCTTTGGCCAAACCTCACTGGGGGTCAAACCATTGATCTGTTACTGAAGATGCATGGAGGTCCAGTGAACCAAACTCGTCTGGATGATTTAATTCAGCGTTTTGAACTTGACCCGACTAAGAAGAGTCGAACTTATTCAAAAGGAAACCGTCAGAAAGTTGTTTTAATCGCCGCTTTTGCAGCAGATGTGGATTTTTATATCTTAGATGAGCCTACTTCTGGATTGGATCCATTAATGGAACGGCTTTTCCAAGAGCTCGTCTTTGAAGCAAAGGAAAATGGTAAAAGTGTGCTCCTATCGAGTCATATCTTATCCGAAGTGGAACGTCTGTGTGATAGTGTGTCGATTATTCGTAAGGGCCAAATTATCGAGTCAGGCACACTCGATGAGTTGCGTCATTTAACTCGAAGTAAATTAACGATTCAAACTGAAATGCCAGTGCCTGGTTTGGCTCAATTAGAAGGTATCCATGATTTGGTGGAGATGGACGATAATCATTATCAAATGCAGATTGAAAGTCAGAGACTTAAAGCAATTATGCAACATCTTTCAGACTTTAATTTAGTTAAGTTAGAAAGCCAACCGCCAACTTTAGAAGATTTATTCCTACATCATTATGAGAATCCGCAAGGAGGTCAGTAATTTATGCTCACACAGCTTTTTAAAGAGACTGGCCGGATTTTTAGTTTATTATTTCGACAGCATCGACTAAATATATTTCTTTGGCTGGTTGGAATCGTTGGACTAACTATAAGTGTGGCTTACGTTTATCCGATGATTTATGAAAATCAAAGCGACTTAGTTGGCCTAGGTATTACAATGCAAAACCCAGCCATGACAGCAATGCTAGGTCCTGCACAGTCACCATCGAATTATACGGCTGCGATTGCTTTTGCTGGAGAGATGTTGTTATTTACAGCGATTGGCATGGCTGTTATGAACATTTTATTAGTAAGCACAACAACGCGGTTGGATGAAGAAGAAGGCCGGTTAGAGCTCGTTCAATCATTACCTGTTGGAAAATTATCCTATACTACCGCTTCGACTTTATTAATGCTTATACTCAATGGAGTCATAACAATAGTGATTGCGGTCGGTTTAGGTGTTATGGATAATGCAGATTTTACTTGGGAGGCTTCATTATTGTATGGAGCTGTTCTTGGGTCCACTGGGTTATTCTTTTCAGGAGCTACCATTGTCGCTGCTCAATTAAGTGAGACAACACGTGGAACTCGCGGGATTGCTTTCACTGTACTCATTCTTTCATATCTTATTCGTGCAGTTGGTGACGTTAGTAATGAAACTCTGTCACTTTTCTCACCATTAGGTTGGACTGTGCGTACTGAAGTGTTTGCGACGAATGAATGGTGGCCAATCATTGGATTAGCGGTTGGATCAGTAATTCTAATTGACGTTGGCTTTATATTAAATCGTCGTCGCGATATTTTTCAAGGACTACTACCGCAACGTCCAGGTAGAAAAAATGCTTCTTGGTTCTTAAAAACTTTACCAGGTTTTGTTTGGAGTCAAGAAAAGGTTAAACTCATTTCATGGGCTTTAGGAATTTTCCTTATAGCAGCAGCTTTTGGTGCAATCTTAGGTGATCTTGAAACGTACTTTGCTGACATGGATATTTTGCAAGCTTTTCTACCAAATTTAGACACTGCTACTTTAACTGAAGAATTTACACGATTATTGTTCGCGATTATGTCGCTATTTACTGGCATCCCGGCTGTTACGATGATCACGAGCCTGAAGCATGAGGAAGATATTGGGCGATTGGAAAATATATACAGTCGTTCTGTTTCACGCACGAAGTTGTTACTGACCTATTATTGTATCGGTTTAGTATTTATTGCAATTATGCAACTTTTAATGGCGATAGGTATTTACTACCCTGCCAGCCTTGTGATGGACGAACCTTTATCTCTAGTAACTTTTGTTGAAATGGCCTTGTTATATGTTCCTAGCATATGGTTCCTTTTAAGCTTGGCAACGTTCATACTCGGCTTTATTCCTAAAGTCATGCAATTAATTTGGCTTTACTTAACATTCTCTTTCATCGTGAGTTATTTAGGTGAACTTATGGAATTTCCAGAATGGTTAAATAACTTATCTGTCTTTTACCATACGCCAGTGGAATTCGATGGGTTCCCTCTACTTGTCATAATCGTTGTAGCTATTGTACTATCGGCGCTTGGTTTCATTGGATATAACCGCCGTGATTTGAAAAATTAATAGTAAAAAACCGCTAAAGCATTTTTCAACTTTAGCGGTTTTTCTAGTTTCTTTCTCTAATACGGTTACGGTAATCATTCACGAAGTTAGGCCAATCGGTCTTGATGACGTTGACTCCGTATTTTCTCATAATACTCCAGACATAAGTTTCACTACAAAGAATTGCGGCTGTATCGTCCAGCACATCGAATAGTTTATACTCTCTACCAAGGTGTTCAGAATTGGCAATAATCATCATATCTTGGTGAATCAGTTTATTTAACCAATTACTTTCTAGCAATGAATGATGATTTAAATCATCAATTCTTAAATCAACACCAATTAATCGAATATTTTCATAAGACTTTACTCGTTCAAAGTCAGCTTGTTCGTAGGCAATCGCAACGAATGGTATATTCACATTCGCTTCGTTTAACAACTCTAATGACTTTGGTTCAGCTGGTGCTTTTAGGAATAATAATTCTTTCTTACCTGATTTGATTAATATGTCAAAAAGAGCTTCATCATCCCAGTAATCTGACGTTCGATCTATATTTACAATATAATTTATTGGAAGCCAATCTAGAAAGTCTTCTAACTTTTCTACTCGGTAGCCAGATTTTTGTCCATTTGAATTGAGTAACACTAAAGAATCAATCTCTTCAGAGGTCATCTCTTCAAACTCTTTATCAACATCTAGTAACATTCTTACGACTAATTTATGAAATAAATAATACACGCCGTCAGCTGAGCGACATACGTCGACCTCTATAATATCTGCTCCCGCTTTTTTAGCGGTAATTGCAGCTTGACGGGTATTTTGAATTACATTCCCACCCCAGAATCCGCGGTGGGCCATAATTAAGAACTTTTTATCATCTTTGGTTTGTTTAATAATATTTTCACTCATTTTATTCTCTTTCTTTTAATTTTTCTATTAACTATTTTTTTAATTATATTTTCGATTAAGGCTAAAAATACCTGTCAGTTTGTAAAAGGTATACATTGCGAATATACTCATATTGTAATCGATTACCTACATTTGTCATTATAACACCGACTTGAGGGTAATGATATGCCTTTTCTATGTTTTCCTTAATGATATTAATAATATTCATTATCTAGTATTTAATAACGCTTGCACATTTTAATTCCGTGTGTTATCTTTGTATCACATTAGAAAAATTAAAATTCAAGGAGAAAACTAAATGATTCTGTTTACAAACACAAAATTAAACAACGTCGTCGTCGACGCTGTCAGGACTTAGCTTATTCGATAAAAATTCGAATATATGCCAAGTCCTATTCGTGTTTGTTGACAGAATAGGATTTTCTTTTTAAAAGCCCTATTCTATCCGCAAGATAGAATAGGGCTTTTTATTTTTCTATTGAAACTTAAAAAAGGGGATTATTATTATGAAACTAAGAAAAATGGGACTAAAATTACTATCAATGCTTACTTTAGGGGCTAGCTTAACGCCTGCTATGCCCACTGCAAATGCACAAGAACAGGAACCAATTCGCATTGGTGCGAATTTAGAACTCTCTGGATACGGATCAGCTTATGGTGTACCTATCATCGATAATCTGACATTAGCTGCTGAAGAAATCAATGAAGCGGGCGGTTTATTAGGTGGCCGCATGATCGAAATTATTGACTATGACAATACTTCGAACAAAACTGAAGCAACATCCATTGCGACACGCCTAGCCGGTGAAGATGTAGCAGCAGTTCTTGGCCCAGCAACATCAGATATGATTTATGCATCACGCCCTTCTGCCATTCAAAGCCAGTTACCGACAATGTATCCAGTTGGAACGTCTGATGATCTAACAATCGATGAGAATGGTGATGTAATAAGCAATATCTTCCGTTTAGCTTTTACGTATTCTTTCCAGGGTAAAGCTGCTGGTAGATATGCTATGGACGAATTAGGTGCAACAAACGCAGCAGTTATTACTGACCAATCCAATGATTATTCGGTTGGTTTAGCCGATCCTTTTAAAGCAGAATTCGAAGCTTTAGGTGGGACAATTACTGAAGAACTCTTCTACAACGCTGGCGAACAGGACTTTATGGGTCTATTGACTTCATTGGCTGCCCTTGATTTTGATGTTTTATATATACCTGGTTTCTTTAGTGAAGGTGGAATCATTGTTCGACAAGCGCGTGAAATGGGTCTAATGCAACCAATTCTAAGTGGACATGGCTTCGCAAGTGATACATTATTAGAAATTGCTGGCCCACAAAATGCAACAGACTTATATATTACTTCTCACTTCCATACTGGTAGTGAAAACCCAGGCGCTCAAGAATATGTTGCGAAATTCGAAGAACGTTACGGTGAATCACCTGACACATTTGATGCTTTAAGTTATGACGCTACCCACTTAATCTTCCAAGCCATTGAAGAAGCAGGAACAGATGACCCTGAAGCAATTCGCGAATCAATGGAAAATATTCAGTTTGAAGGAATCACTGGTGCATTCCAATATGATGAATACCATAATGCCGTAGAAACTGCCCCAATGTTACATTATATCGATGGAGAAGTAGCTGAAGTATTTGAAGTTGATGGGAACTAATAAATAGACAGATAAACGGAGCTTACTTCTAGTGAGTTCCGTTTTTTATTGTCATAAAACTATAGCACGAATAAAATCCATTAATAATGCTTGCACATTTAAATTCCATGTGATACCTTTGAATTACATTAGAAACCATTAAAATTTAAGGAGAAACTCCAATGCTTCTGTTATCAAACATGAAATTAAATAACGCCATTATTATTATTATTAACGGCCTCAGGACTTAGCTTATTCGAAAAAATCGAATAACTGCTCAGTCCTATTCATGTTTGAACACAGAATAGGAAAATCTTTTTAAAAGTCCTATTCTATCCGAAAGATAGATTAGGGCTTTTTATTTTTTCTATTGAATATTATAAAAAGGGATTATTATTATGAAATTAAGAAAACTAGGATTAACGTTACTTTCAATGCTTACTTTAGGGACAAGTTTAACACCTGCTATGACTACTGCACAGGCACAGGATCAAGAACCAATTCGCATTGGAGCAAACTTGGAACTGTCTGGTGTCGGATCAGCATACGCTGTACCAATGATGGATAATCTAACATTAGCTGCCGAGGAAGTTAATGAAGCGGGCGGTCTCTTAGGTGGTCGAATGGTCGAAATCGTAGAATACGATAACACATCGAATAAAGCAGAAGCAACTTCGATTGCGACTCGTTTAGCTAGTGAAGGTGTTTCTGTAGTTTTTGGTCCTGCAACGTCTGACCTAGTTTATGCATCCCGTCCAACTGCGGTTGAAAGTCAGTTACCAACTATGTATCCCGTAGGAACAGCAGACGATTTAGCTTTAGATGAGAACGGTGAAGTTATCAGTAATATCTTCCGTTTAGCCTTTACTTATACATTCCAAGGAAACGCAGCTGCAAGGTTTGCGATGGACGAATTAGGCGCAACCAATGCAGTGGTTATTACTGACCAATCAAAAGACTATTCTGTTGGTTTAGCTGAGCCTTTCAAAGCAGAATTTGAAAATTTAGGCGGAACAGTTGTTGACGAAGTGTTCTATAATGATGGCGAGCAAGACTTTATGGGCTTACTCACTTCAATTGCTGCCCTTGATTTCGATGTCTTATATGTCCCCGCCTTCTTCAGTGAAGCTGGAATCATCGTTCGCCAAGCACGTGAAATGGGTCTAATGCAACCAATTCTAAGTGGACATGGCTTCGCAAGTGATACTTTAACTGAAATTGCTGGCGCTCAAAACGCTACTGATCTTTACTTTACATCGCACTTCCATACAGGTAGTGACAATCCTGGTGCCCAAGAATACGTTGCGAAATTCGAAGAACGCTTCGGTCATGCACCCGATACATTCGACGCTTTAAGTTACGATAGCGCTCACTTAATCTTCCAAGCAATCGAAGAAGCAGGGTCAGATGATCCAACAGCGATCCGTGACGCTATGGAAAATATTCAATTCGAAGGCGTGACTGGATCATTCCAATACGATGACCTTCATAATGCCGTAAACTCCGCTCCTATGTTACATTTAGTAAACGGAGAAGTGACTGAGGAATATGTAGTGGATGGTAACTAACATAACATACAAACGGAGCTTACTTTATTGTAAGTTCCGTTTTTTTAACGAACCAAAAAAATAATCCTCACTCTTTACTAGAGTAAGGATTATTAAAAACCGATATCTTATTATGCCGAGGGCCGGAATCGAACCGGCACGGTAGTCACCCACCGCAGGATTTTAAGTCCTGTGCGTCTGCCAGTTCCGCCACCCCGGCAATAAAAAAAGTGGTTGGTCGTGACAACGACAAACAGAAGTATACCATCTAATTATATTATATGTCAATACTTTCTTCATAATTTTATTATAATAATTTAATTCCTCTGTTGTCAAATGAGAGTGTAAAATATCTTGTGTAAATAGAAAAAAGGAAGCCCCTTCTGTAGAATAGAGTTACCACACTACATTCACAGAAAAGAGGACTTCCCTATGAACAATCTTACTACAGATATCTTACAGA
>NZ_JBGQQZ010000012.1:0-49037 GCF_045528575.1 Ruoffia sp. FAM 24228 | reverse complement strand
TAGATTCTCCTTTGATTGGTTTTGGTCGACTTAATTATAAGGGAATCTACTGACCTTTTTCTATTGATATACAAAAAAACGTACCAGTGAGTTTTTAGAACTCACCAACACGATTAATTATAGAACCTGAACTTAGTGCCAATTCCACCAGAAACCTAGATAGCTTGTTATATACATTGACTGAAGGTGTCGGTAGGTCGAGAGCTAGAAGTGATGGAAGACTTAGAGAGGTAAGTACATGGTCAACAACTATCCTTAGCTCAGGCGAACTGGATATCTTTAACCGCTTATCCGAAAACACCGGTTTAAAAATGCGTGTCTTCAATTTTAGGGATATCCCTTGGACCGAGTCAGCTGACCAAAGTGAAGCAATTAAAGCTTGTATTACAGCCAATCATGGTTGGCTCCTCTCCGCTTTTATAGAGTACTTATTTACTGAAGATGCTGACATTGAGCACTATTTTGAAGAAGCCATTGAAGTACTTAGAGATGATTCTAATTTAACGATAACGAGTGAGCGAGTGTTTAAAAAATTGGCTGTCATTACAGCAACTGCTAATCTACTCAATGATACTGAGATTCTAGAGGTTGATGTTAAAGCCATTTATGACTTGGTAGTCTCCCAGGAAAATGAAGCGAACCAAACAAGAGACATTGCTAAACAAGCGCATGAAAGGCTGATGCAGTATCTTCTCGCAAACCAAAGTCTGATTTCTTCAGGAAGTCGTTCAAAGATTGGGTACATTGAGGGACAAACCGTTTGTATCTACCGCGATCAATTAACCAAGATACTCAAAGAACTGGGTTTTGAAGACGCACGAATCGTCCGAAAAAAATAGCTAGAATCAAATGTGATTGTTCCTTCCGAATCAGACCGGGTAACGACTCGGAAAGTAATTGAGAGTCAAAAGCATATTAGCTATCGTATCTCAATTCCTGATGCGTATGCGGAAGAAGGCTTGAGGGACGTCAGACCGGTAGGAACATCTACCTACTCTCTCCCTTCTCATCCACGACTACAAAGTACGCTTGTTGGTGAACTACATTCAAATGAAGAGAATCCGACCATTGAGACGTCTGAAGGATTCGACCTTGATGACAGCGACATAGACTTTTAAGGAGATGAAAAAATGGCTACTTCAGAAACTAATTTAAAAATTCAAGTCTTCCTCGAACTACTGGTACAAGTTTTGATTCAACTGGAAAGTGTGAGTGACGATGACTAAAACTGCTGTGATTTATACCCGTCAATCTACACCCAAGCAACAATCCATTCCAGCGCAGATTAAAGCGCTGGAGGATTATGCGAGTCAACATAACACTCAAGTCCTTGCGATTTTTCAAGATGCTATGAGTGGGAAAGATACGAACCGAGAAGACTTTAACGCGATGGTTGAATATATTTCTACTCACGATGTCGATGTCCTATTAGTTTGGCGATATGACCGAATCGCTCGTAACTTAAAGGACCTTGAAAGCTTCCTAATGCTCTGTTCAGATCTAAACGTTAGCGTCATAAGTATCAACGAAAAGTTGGGTCATAACCGTGCCCAAGATGTATTTATGTTACAAATGCTCGGGGCTGTGGGTCAGTATCAGCGAGAAATCATTAAAGAGAATCAGCAAATTGCGTATCAACAAAAGTATGACGAAGGCAAAATTTTGAGTGGGACTGTGTCTTATGGCTATCGTTTAATCAATGACACTCTAGAGGTAAAGGAGAACGAGGCAGCCGTTGTTCGCTTAATCTTCTACCTATACACCCAGAAAGAGCTGGGCTATAAGGCGATTTCGGAACACTTGAATGCGTCTGGTAATCTTAACCGCGATGGCAAATGGTGGCACGCCGTTCGTATTAAATCGATATTGGACAACCCCTTCTATACTGGAGCCATCCAAAGTAAATATGGCGATGCGAATTCTCACCAGCTTCCTTTGATTCAAAAAGAGCGTTTTGAACAAGCCCAAGCCATCCAGTTAAGTCGAAACACTCTCAAACAGCTCGTGACCAGACGTTATGTTTTACAAGGGAAGATAAAATGTCCTCACTGTCACACTGTCTGTACGCCAACTCATACCCTGAACGGTCAGCGGGATTATTATTACTATTCATGTTCTCTCTATACTTCTGGAGGGAAGCGACACTGTCCTGGTATGATACTCAATGCTTTAGAGGTTGAAGACTTCATTAGTTCCAAACTTCATCAATTTATTCAATCTGATTTCGTGGCAGGCCAACTGAAGTCACACATCACTCGAACCAACTACGATATCGATCGAACCAATCAGCAGAAGCAAAATAAGTTAAAACAAAGACAGAGACAAATTATGGATGCCTACGAAAAGGAGCTCCTTGATGACGACCAACTTTCTGATAAGTTGGTCGCATTGAACGGGCGAAAAGCAAAGCTTAAGTTAAAACCCAGGATACCTGAATCCATCACTAATCTAATTGACCGCAACTTACTCATCGACAACAACCCAACCCTTCCACAATACACCCTGTACCAGAGTATCATTGAGAGGATTGCAGTCGATGAAGAAAAGAACGTCATCGCGATTTATTTAACCGGGTTCAGAGAAAATATTTTAGAGGAGGAAGACGATGTTTCATAAAGATAAAATGCGGGCAGTCTATTATACCCGTGTAAGCACGGCAGAACAGGCCCTCTCGGGTTATAGTCTTGGTGCCCAACAACAAATCATCTCGGAGTACTGTGCCAAAAAAGGCTATGAGTTAGTAGGTGGCTAAATAACGTTCCAGCCATTGGATAGAGGCGATATCCAGGTGGTTGGTTGGCTCATCCAAGATCAGTAAGTCCGGCGCTTCAGTCAACACTTGGGCAATACCTGCACGTTTTTGTTGACCTCCGGACGTTTCACCAATTTTTTGGGACAGATTTTTTAATCCCAAACGGGTCAGGATGGACTTGGCGCGGGTTTCTAAATCCCAGCCATTTTGTTCCGTCATCTTTTCGGACAAGCGCAAGAAGGATTCTTGCAAGGACACGTTCTCAGGATCTTTCTCTAACTGAAGTCGCAGGTCTTCATAATCATGAACCAAGCGGACCAAAGGCGAAGAACTGTCATAAATAGTTTCCAAAACTGTTTTATCTGGGTCCAGGTCCGGGTTTTGATCCAAATAGCCAATGCGATAGTTCTGAGGTGCCATCATCTTGCCATCATCGGAGGTTTCCAATCCTGCAATGGTCTTCAAAAAGGAACTTTTCCCTGTGCCGTTGGGTCCAATAAGACCAATCCGGTCACCGGTGCGTAGGGAAAGATCAATACCATCTAATAAGGTCTTGGTACCATAGGTCTTGTGTAAGTTTTCAATGGTTAATTCTTTCATGGAGAAGCCTCCTTTGTAATGAAATTATTATAACATATCCTGGATCTAACAAAGCTTGAAGGAATGATTCTTCTAGAAGAACTGCGCCAGATAGGTGATCCATAGATAACTAATGGGTAGCGAGACCGCCATGGCTGGAATCATGTTGGTGACTGGTAAACGTTTTAACTCCAAAATATTGAGTGCAGAAGCTAGAATCAAGACCCCACCCACTGCCTTGAAATCCGCAATTATGGCGGGTGTCGTATAGGCCAAAATTATTTCACCGGCATAGAACAAGGATAAGAAAACAATCGCCTGTGGCACCGCAATAAAGGAAACTACGGGCCCTAAGCTAGCGGAAAAAATCATGGCAGTAAAGAAATCCAAGAGGGTCTTGGTGATTAACAACCCATGATCACCGGTCATTCCTGATTCCAAAGATCCGTAGATCCCTGTCCCACTGGCACAAAAAAGCACAATGATGGTCGTCAATTGGAAAAAGTAAGTCTTTGAACCTAAACCGTGATTACCGATAGGAATCACTTTGGCCACCCATCGTTCCATATTGGCAGCCGCCTGATTAATTTTCTCATCAAAGCGCAAGCCCATTCCTACCAAAAGGCCGACAATCAGGCTCAATACAACTGCCGGCAAATTCTCGAGGGCGATCATATTCACAACTGCCATTAAGAAGGTACAAAGACCAAAAATCATGGTGAGCGATTCTTTGGCCTCTCGGCTCAGCCTCTTACCAACGCTTCCACCTAATAATCCTCCAACAAAGATTCCCAATGAATTCACAAGGACACCGATCGGCATAGATGACTCTCCTCTTTCTCTTTTCTCACATCGACCATGCGTTTATTTTATCATGAATCATTCTTGAGTGGTAAAAATTTACAAGAAAGAGCCTTCCCGGTGATGATGGGAAGGCTCTTAAACGTGCGTTTGTCTTATAAGTTTTTAATGCTTTCATTTAATGCGTGTTGACGTTTCCGGCGGTTAAACCAAGCACGCAAATGACCTTTGCGCGGTGAGAACAAGAATGCAATCATAGCAACGATTCCTGTCACAACCGCAATCACACCGGCGTAGGATAAATCCATTTTGTAAGCCAGATGCACACCGACAATGGCATTGAAGGCCGCAATGATTAAACTGAGAACAATCACATGACTCAACCGATCGGATAAAAGATAGGCTGTTAAAGCCGGGCCCACCATAAAACCAACGACCAAAATAGATCCGGCGGCTTCAAAAGCACCAACCGCGGTTAAACTTACCAGCGTCATGAGCCCATAATGAAGAAAGGTGGTCGGAATTCCCAAGGAATGGGCGTATTGAGGGTCGAAGCTCGAAACCTTTAATTCCTTGTAAAAATGAAGCACATAGCCAAGGTTCACTAAGAAAATCACCACGGCGATCCAGAAAGCGCGTGGTCCAATATCATGACCCGCAATGACCATCCGGTCAAAGACCGTGAATCCCAACTGTCCCATAAAAACCGAGTCAATGTCCAAGTGAACATCCCCAGCATAGCGGGTCAACAGAATAATGGCAATACTAAACAAGAAAGGGAACACAATTCCGATGGACGCATCCTGGTCTAAGAGCTGTGTACTTCTTAAAGCTTCAATAGCCAAGACAGTAATGACCCCCACGATCGTTGCACCCACCATGAGCAGTGGTGAAGAAAGATCTTTGGTGATAAAAAAACCTATGACGATTCCTAGAAGAACCGTATGGGTGATCGCGTCGGATACCATGGTTTTACCTTGCAAGACCAGAAAGTTTCCGATAATTGCACAGGAAAGAGCGACTGCAACGGCCACGAAGGTAATTTGAATTAAGAGGCTCATAAAGATTCTCCTTTCTCCTGGGCCAGACTTTCTTTTAATTGGCGTTGACGACGAAGAGAACGACGGCGTCTCGCAATTAATCCACGTTCAGGTGCAAAACACACACTGATAATTGTGAGACACGTGGCGACGATTACAATGGTGGCACCTGTAGGAATCTGTTTGCCTGTGGAGCTCAAGAAGGTTCCTAACAAACCAGATATTCCACCAAAGAGGCCCGATAAACCGACAACGACTGACATGCGGTTGGACCACTGGCGAGCCGCAATGGCTGGATTCACAAGCAAGGCCGAAATTAAAACAACTCCGACCGATTCAAGCCCCATTACGATGGCTACCACAATCAGTAGAGACAAAAGAAAGGCAAAAAATCGGTAGGGACCCGGCAAAGTTTGGGCAAAGTGAGCATCGAAGGTAATGATCTTGAACTCCTTCCAAAAAACAATGACCAGTGCAAGAATTATCATTCCAATGATGATCAAAACATTGACTTCTTGCTTGAGCATTCCACTGGCTTGTCCAAAGATAAAATTATGCAGACCCGCTTGAGCGGCATTGGGCGTCTTTTGAACAGACGTTAACAGCGCTGTTCCTAATCCAAAGAAAGTGGATAATACCAAAGCCAAGGCGCTGTCTTGTTTGACCACAGAATTTCTTTGAGAAATAAAATTGATCAACCAGGAAGCCAACCAACCAAAAATTGTAGCTCCCGCTAATAAGGCAAACATGTTCTTGCTACCTGTTAAAATAAAACCAATGACAATTCCCGGTAAAGACGCATGCCCCAAGGCATCTCCCAAAAGACTTTGCTTTCTTAAGGTCAGGAAAACTCCCAATACTCCACTGAAAACACCCAAAAGTGCAGTACCCGTCGCTACCACTTGGAAAGTATGGTTATTTAAAATGTTGGCAATTGAATCCACATCACTCACCCTTCCCCTAAGTTATGGTCTTGTCGATAAGTTTCTTCAATATTGGCAGCCGTGTAAAACTCCTTGACAGGTCCTGCAGCCACGACTTCACGGTTCAAAAAGACCACTTGATCAAAATAATCTTCAACCGTATCCAAATCATGATGAACCGCAATGACTGTTCGTCCCAGTTCTGCCTGCTGGCGCAAGAGATCCATCAAGATTTTCTCCGTCTTCATGTCTACACCAGCCAATGGTTCGTCCAAAATAATGATATCCGCGTCTTCACAAAGAGCTCGGGCTAAGAAAACACGCTGGCGCTGACCGCCTGAAAGTTGTGAAATTTGACGATCCGCAAAAGTACCCATTCCGACACGTTCCAAATTCATCTTGGCAATTTCTCGGTCTTCTTTACTCGGTCTTTGACCAAACTTTAAGTGCCCATATCTTCCCATCAAAACCGCATCCAAAGCAGAAGTGGGAAAGTCCCAGTCTACACTGGTTCTTTGAGGCACGTAAGCTAAGCGGCGTTTGACTTCCTCATAACGATAAGATTCACCGTCCAATTGATAAGTGACCTGGCCGGCGATTGGCTTCAAAAGGCCCAACATCCCATTAAGCAGTGTGGATTTACCTGCTCCATTGGGACCGACGATGGCGGTGCGTTGCCCTTTCAAAAACTTTACATCCACGTTCCATAAGACGGGATGCCCATCGTAAGCAACGGTTAATTGATCGACTGTAATCGCATTATTAGTCATTTTCGAACCTACTTTCTAATTGAATCAAAACAATTGATAGTCATTAATTTTACTCTGGCCTAAACTTTTTCCTGAATCGATTTTTAGACCTTGTCAGGGAGAATTTTTGCAATAAGAAAACGGCGACCCTGTGAGTCAGCCGTAAAATTCTTATATCAAAGAGTTATTTTAAAGCATTCACAATGGTTGAAATGTTTGTCACATAACCGTCGATGTAGTTACCTGCTTTTTCTTCGTCAGTACCTAGGGCGTCTGAGTATAGCTCTCCGCCGATTTCTAGATTTCCACCTTTTGCTTCGACTGCTTCGACCAACGCTTTAACGTTACGATCTGAAACAGAACTTTCGATGAAACATGCTTTGATCTTCTTGTCGATGACAAGGTCAGCAACTTTAGCGATGTCCCCTGTACCAGCTTCGGTTTGTGTATTCAGACCTTGGATACTTTCGACGTTGAAGCCGTAGTTTTTACCAAAGTATGAGAAAGCGTCGTGAGCAGTTACTAGGTAACGTGATTCTTCTGGAACTTCAGCAACTAAGTCAGCAATTTGCTTGTCTAGCTCGTCCAATTCCTTCACGTATGCATCCGCATTGGCTTGGTAGTCTTTGGCGTTGTCTGGATCCACTTCTGCTAACTTATCAGCAACTAATTGAGTGGCTTGTTGCCAGATTTGGATGTCGAACCAGATGTGTGGATCTAGGTCTAAATCTTTGTCTTCGTAGACATAGTCAAGAACTTGACCGTCTTTAAGAGCTTCTTCCAATGAGAAGATGTTAACATCATCGGATTCTGCCATCTTTTCGAAGATATCTGTGAACATGGCTTCTAAGTGCAGGCCATTGTATCCTACTAAATCCGCATTGTTAACAGCATCAATGTCTGAAGGGGTTGGTTCATAACCGTGTGGGTCAACCCCAGGTCCCATAAGACCGGTCACTTTTACGTGCTCCCCGCCGACAACTTCAAGCAAGTCCTTCATGTGTGTGGTCGTAACAACAACGTCTAATTTCTCAGCTTCCGCTTGTGCGGATGGCGTTGAAACAAATAGACCACCGATCATTAAAGCCAGCGCAGCAAGAACTACCAAGCTTCTCTTAAATAAATTATTCATATAACCTATCGTCTCCTTTTTTATGATAAATTTAGTCTAGCCTAAAATATAATTTCTGTCAACTTCACTTTGATCAATTTATAAAATAGCGACAAATTTTCCCAGCGTTTTCTCTTCTGACCAATGTTCGTTCAACTCCTTTATTTTGATTCTTAGATTAGAAAACAAAAGGAAAAAGCCCCACTCTGACTTTAGGGAAGAGCTTTTGAAATAAAGACTGGCTTATGGGGTGTCCTTGCGTACCCAATACTCATAGGCATAGTCGACAGGATCTTCGGGATTGGTTTCACCGGGAATGGACGTTTCCAAGATAAAAACTTCTGGATCAATGGGTGGCATAAAAGTATCGCACTCATAGGTATGTCGAATATTGGTGCGGATAATTTTATTCACATCGTCCCAAAATAAATTAAAAATTTCTGTTCCACCGATGACCATGAGGGCTTCTTGAGTGGCCATATCCAAGGCTTCTTGACGATCAGTAATCACAGTCAGGCCCTGAATGTCGGCACCATAATGAGGATCTCGAGACAAAACAATTGTTTTTCGTCCTGGAAGTAGGCGTTTGCCGAGAGATTCAAAAGTTTTGCGTCCCATCAATATGGTATGTCCCATAGTTGTGTCTCTAAAGAACTTTAAATCATTGGGTAGATTCCAAGGCAATTGATTGTTGACACCAATGCCTCCTTGTTGGTCTTGGGCGTATACAAAGATAATCACTGGCACTCTCCTTTTTAAACGGCGATGGGTGCACGAATTCCTGGGTGTGGGTCATAGCCTTCCACTCGGATGTCATCCACACTTAATTCATCCATGGGCGTGTCTGAATCGATAACAAGCGTCGGTAAATCTTTAGGGTCACGGCTGAGAAGAAGTTCGGCTTGTTCCATGTGATTGGTATATAAATGGACATCGCCAAAGGTGTGCACGAAATCTCCCACTTCCAAACCGGTTTCACGGGCAATCAGATGGGTCAATAAGGCATAGCTGGCGATATTGAAAGGAACCCCTAAGAACAAATCGGCGCTTCTTTGATACAATTGACAGCTTAATTTTCCATCTTGAACGTAGAACTGAAACAAAGTATGACATGGAGGTAAGGCCATATTGGGCACACCTTCCGGGTTCCAAGCCGAAACAATCAAACGCCTTGAATCTGGATTCTCTTTGATTTGCTCAATGACGTCGGCAATCTGATCCAAAGTCTCCCCTTGACGTGTTTGCCAAGCGCGCCACTGTTTGCCGTAGACATCTCCCAATTCACCATGTTTTTGAGAGAATTCCAGATCATTTAGAACCTTGTCTTGGAATTTTGACATTTCCTCGTCATAAACTTTTTTGAAAGCATCATCTTCTAAGACGCGCAGACCAAAATCAGTCATGTTCGGTCCCGTATAGTCGTCGCTGTCGACGTATCTTTCAAAGGCCCACTCGTACCAAATGTGATTGTTGTGTTCCAACAAAAATTGAATGTTGGTATCCCCCGTAAGAACCAGAGTAACTCACTCAAGACATTGGCCACGAGACAAACAGTTCCAAACAAGAGAACCTTCCAGACGGAGGGTTCTTTTCGCGTCGTCCGATTGAGATATGGGTATAACCATTCCCCGAAACCCCGACGGTTTCAGAGAGGAGACACATAAGACGACATAGGAGACTTCCCGATTTCCCGACGATTTTAGAAGGATAGGAGTTTGAGTGAGGACCTCATTTCCTCTTCGGCAAACACCCCAAAGCAGAGCTTACAGGTTTTCCTGTAAACTCTGCTTTATTTTTTTTGATTAGATAGATGATCAAGTTGGGTTTTCCTATCTATGGGCTCTTACTTACTTCAACTAAGGACTATCTAGTAATCCCCCGAAACCCCGATGATTTTAGAGGGTAGAGATGCATTGAGTAAGCACTCTCATCTACCAAACAGATGTAATTTTTATCATCATTTATGATACGCATGCCCCTTCATAATCCGAAACGCTCGGTAGATTTGCTCTACCAACACTAATCGCATTAACTGATGAGGTAATGTTATTCGGCCGAAGCTAATGGATAAGTCTGCCGATTGTTTTAATGATTTGTGTAAGCCGAGAGATCCTCCAATTATAAAGGTTACTTTACTCTGCCCGTAAGTTGCATAGTCATCTAATTGGCTGGCAAGTTCTTCCGATGAGATAAGTTTTCCTTCAATCGCTAGGACGATGACTTTGCGACTTGGGTCTAATTTAGCTTTGATGCGGTCGGCTTCTTTGGCTAAGACAGCCTCTTCTTCGACGTCACTCATATTTTCCTTAGTTGGTTCGTCCGCGAGTTCGATGACTTTTACGTTAGCGTAAGCATCCAGTCGTTTCAAGTATTCTGCGATACCCATTTTTAAGTACTTTTCTTTCAGTTTTCCTACAACAATCACTTCGATATTCATTTCCTCACTCCTTTGTCTGAATTATCATAGCATTTATCAGATATATTTTGTATGATATTTACATTGAATTAATTATCGAAAGGAGCGATTAGGTTTGGCCATTACGATTGGGAACCGAAAAATTTCGACTTCTCTTCAATTAACATTAAGTTTTGTGCTTGTGGCTTTTATCGGAAGTTTGATTTTATCTCTTCCTATCTTTCACCAGCCTTCTACAGATGTAGGTTATTTCGACCACTTATTAACAGCGATTTCGCTTGTTTGTGTATCAGGTATGGCGGCCTTACCCATTGCTGAGACGTATAATTTAGCTGGGCAAGTGATTGCTCTCTTACTTATCCAAGTCGGTGGACTAGGTGTGATTACGATCTTAAACGTTGGGATTTTCTATCTTAACCGACGCCTTTCATTGCAAGATCAGTATTTACTTCAACAATCTTTAAGTCGGGATACGAACAGTAACTTGATGGATTTTCTATTATCAATTTATAAATTTACGATTTCTGCTGAGTTTATTGGAGCTTTAATTATTATGTATGATTTTGTTCCTCGCTTTGGCTTTGCTAGAGGGGCTTTTAATGCTTTATTCTTATCCATCTCTTCTTTTAGTAATTCGGGTTTTCATAATTTATACACAGATAGTTTAGAAGGCTTTTACAACAATCCACTGATTCTATTAACTGTTTCGTTTTTAGTGATTTCTGGTGGGATTGGTTTTTCTGTTTGGTTTGAATTATCTGAACGTGTCGGCAAGTATATTAAAAGTCGTCCACGGTCATTGAGGCTCGCTTTTCAACATTTATCCGTTCATAGTCGGATTGTTTTGGTCTTTTCAAGCGCGATTATCGCTTTAGGGACAGTCTTGTTTCTAGCTGCTGAATGGTCGAATCCTAATTCGATAGGGGATATGTCTCCGGGCTTAAAGCTCTTGAATGCATTCTTTAATACTACAAATACGCGTACGGCTGGCTATACTTCGGTGAATTACTTTGAGTTAAATCCTTTTACAAAATTAAGTTCTATGGTGCAGACAATTATTGGTGGTGCACCGGGTGGGACAGCTGGCGGGATTAAGGTCACATCGTTTGCGATTTTGGTCTTATTATTTAAATCTGAGGTTCAAAGTTATAACCATGTCGTGGCTTTTAAACGAATTATTCCATCGCGTATAGTGAAGCAAGCAGTGATTATTGTTTTATTCTTTGTCATTTTATTATTTGTTGGGTATGGGGCGATTTTATTAACTCATCCTCATCTTGATTCTTTGGATATTTTATTTGAGACAGCAAATGCCCTAGGTTCAGCCGGAATTTCTTTTAATACGATTGATTATTTAAATCCTTTTGGGGTATCTATCATGGTTGTTCTGATGATAGCCGGGCGTGTTGGGCCTATTACCTTACTCTTAGGTATTTTACAAAGACGTAATCGTGAAATACATTACGCAGAGACGAATATTTTCCTTGGTTAATATGAGAGGGGTTCAAAATGAAGAAAAAAATTGTAGGTGTGCTAGGTTTAGGTATCTTCGGCGAGCGCGTCGCAACAGAGTTAAGTGAGTATGGGTGTGAAGTCATCGCCATTGATACTGACGCGGCTAAAGTTCAAAAGATTTCAGAACAAGTGACAAATGCGACGATTGGTGACTTTACAGACATTGAATTACTTCGAAACGTTGGGATTAATAACTGTGATGTTGTGGTCATCGCAACAGGAACTCACTTAGAAAGTGCCGTTCTTGCAGTGATGCATTGTAAGAAATTAGGTGTGCCGCAGATCGTTGCGAAGGCTCGTAGCTTGATGTTTGAAGATGTCTTATATGAAGTGGGCGTGAGTGCAGTTGTGGCTCCGGAACGTGACTCTGGTCACCGTCTTGCATCTAAGATATTACGAAATAAAATCGATGAAGTCTTGCGTTTGGATGATGATACATCGATTATTGAATTTGAAATTCCTGAAGCTTGGATTGGGAAGTTGTTGACAAATCTTGACTTACGTCGTAAATACGAGATTAACTTGATTGGACAACGATCCGAGCGTGGGGAAAACTTAACTGGGATTAATATCGCTGAGCCTTTGCCAGAAGATGTTATCTTAGTTGGGATTGCGAATACGCATACGTTTGAAAAATTTGACTATCTTGGTCAACTGTAAATACGATTTAGACTCACTTCATACTTTGTGAAGTGAGTTTTTTGTTTTTATAAAAAGTTATCCACAATTATAAAGGATAATTATTTTGAATTTTGGGTATTCATTTCGGTTTTTTAGTAAATAATGGGTGTTTTACCGACTTATCCACTAACAGGTTGTGCATAAGTCTGTGTATAAGTCATTTTTCTGTTGAAAACCCCATAATTATCATCATTTTATTATTTATTCACACTCTGAGATGTAATTTTATTTCATTTTATGTACTTATCCACACTTTTCGACAGTTATACACAATTATCGGGGTGTTTTCTGTTGATAACTTGTTTAATTGTTGATAACTTAAGCTTGCATGTTTATACACATAGTTTTTATTCACAAGCGGAATCCTTTAACTTCGTTTTTACAAAGCAAAAAAACGGTCTAGCTGAAAGCTAAACCGTTTCTTTGTTTCACTGACGCTTAGGAAAAGTGTTCTTGAGGAGAAAAATTGAAATAATGGGTAGGTTTATTCAATTTATTTCACTTAACGTTGTGAATTGTTACTGTGCTGGTTGAGTGTTTGTAGTGGGTGATGCTTCTAATGTTACTTCAATTTGTTGCTCTTCCCCACCACGGATAATTGTTAGGGTAATTGTGTCGCTAACTTGGTATTCATAGAGTAATTGACGTAATACTTGGCCATCAGTAACTGGTTCGTCATTGATTGCGGTAATGACATCGAATTGTTCAATACCTGCTGCTTCGGCTGATGAGTTGGCTGCTACATCAATAACAACAGCTCCGTCAGTCATGTCTTCAGCTAAACCTAAATCTTGAACACGTGTTTCAAGGGCAAAGTAGTTCAAGTTAACAGTTGTTGTTCCGAGTACTGGACGGATGACTTCACCATTGGCTTCAAGTTGCTCGATGATTTGAGTCACATTGTTACTTGGGATAGCAAAGCCCATTCCTTCGACGGTTGATGTAGCAATTTTACTTGAGTTAATTCCGATCAGTTGACCACTTGAATTAACTAAAGCCCCACCAGAGTTACCTGGGTTAATCGCTGCATCCGTTTGTAGTAAAGTCATTTCCCAGTCTTCTGCCCCATCACTATCTGTATCGATTGGTAATGAACGGTTAAGTCCTGAGACAATCCCTTGCGTTACTGTTGAGGCGAATGTTGCTGAATCTAAAGGTGATCCGATAGCAATTGCTATGCTACCAACTTGGATTTCATCAGAGTTCGCAAATTCAATCACATCAGTAACACTTTCAGATGAGATTTGTAAAACTGCTAAGTCACTTAGCGCATCTGATCCTACTTCGGTTGCTTCAATTTGAGTTCCGTCATTTAAAGTGACTTCTAAAGAGTCATGTCCATCAATAACATGGTTATTTGTAACAACGTAAGCTATCTCTCCATCAACTTTATAAATAACACCACTACCTGTTCCCACTAGAATTGGTTCTTGTTGGATATCTTCCAGTTGTAATCCTTGCCCTTCAACATAGCCTCTTTGGCCAAATGGACTAGTTTGAACTGATTGGTAGTTTCCGACAGATACGACAGCTTCCTGTGTATCTTGCACTGTTTGGGTAATTGTTGATTCGAATTCAATTAAGTCTTCTTGCGAGTATGCGGTTGGTTGATCATCACTCAATAAGCCGAATCCTAGGACACTGACTAATGATAATACAAGGACAGTTCCCATAATTCCGCCGAACACACTACGCCAAAAGCTTAATGATTGAGTTTCGGTTTGTTGGTTTTTCTTTTTCACTAGCATCTTCCTTTCTAATATTTATTACATAATATATTCTAGCAACCATTTATGAAGCATTTATGAAAATTTATCAATAAAATTTGGATTATAATCTTAAGTCGTCTTAATCTTTATGACATCGCGTTAATATAAGATTGCTGTGACACTTTTTAGGTGTATCTTAAGTTAAATGGGTGATTGGTTTGGCTTGAGATGAGGCAACTTAAGACAAATCACAGTTCATTTCGCGTGAGCCAGCTCACATCACATTTTCAATATAAAAACCCCTCTTTATTAGCTTTGGCTAACTCAGACGGGTTGCTTATACGTTTATAGGCGTTTTAAGGGGGTTGCTTCGCCGGGATCGGTCATGTGTAGTAAGAAATCTTCGTTTACTGCAAAGTTGTTGTAACGTAAGATATCTTCCATTGAAGCCATCGCAAATTCTTTTGTATTGTTGTCACGGCTTAAGTGACCTAGGTAAATATCGGTCGTGTTGTTACCGATTAAGTCTTTCATCGCTAAGGCACCGTCTTCGTTACTTAAATGCCCTTTGTCGCTTAAGATTCTTTGTTTAACAGACCAAGGATATTTTCCGTAGCGTAGCAGTTCAATCTCATGATTACTCTCGATTAAGTAAGCCGAAAGATTCTTTAATTGGCTGCGTAAGCGGTCGCTGACGTAACCTGTATCTGTTAGCATCGCGAAATGTTTTTTGCCTTTTTGAAAAGCATAAAATTGTGGTTGAATCGCATCATGGCTGACACCATAACTTAACACATCAATATCACCAATCGATACAAGTGTATCTGGTTCGATATATTGACGGTTCTCGGATGCGATTTTTCCGATCATATTTTCCATGGCGCTCCATGTCTTAGCATTAGCATAGATTGGAATATTGTATTTACGCGAAAGGACACCGACACCGTGAATATGATCTTTGTGCTCATGCGTCACGAGAATCGCATCAATATCGCTCACCTGACGGTCAATTTGAGCATATAGGGCTTCGATTCGCTTGCCGCTGAGTCCGGCATCAATCATAATTCGGTGATTCATCGATTCGACATAAGTACAGTTCCCACTACTTCCACTTGCTAAAATGGAGTATTGCAATGTATCAAATGCGTCTTGAACACTTTTCTTTTCTTCTTTACCTGGCGTCGATCCAGGTATAATTATTTCAGTCATTTAATCACTCTTTACTTTCATTTTAACGTACTAGATAGCTTATCATTACAACTCGAGATTGGCAATGCTTATTGCTTACAAAAAAACATCTATCAAGCAAAATGTGCCTGATAGATGTTTGGCTAGTTTGGTTTAGAAACCACCGGTTCCCCCACCGCCACCTGATCCTCCAGATGACCCACTAGAGAAGCCACCACCAAAACCTCCCGTATTCGACCCAGAGTATTTGCTTTGTGCTGGAGCGCTACTTGTCACGGATTGGCTAATCGATGGTCTGACAACTTGGTTAATCCAGTAAGGGTTACTGTAGATAACCATTGGCATTGCCATTTGACTCAATTCTTCCATACCATATTCTTTATTCATGGCTTCAATCACTTTATCTGCCACATCTAAGGAAATCGCATAAACTAAAAACTCTTCCCAGAGAGGCAGTGAAGCAACTTCACGCATGTTGAAATTCCCTATATCATCTAACATATTCGCAAAGCCTTTCCACTCTTTAATCATCTTATCTTGTTCGTAAGTTCGAATAGGTCGAAGTGTCGTCAATAATAAGATGACAATGGCTAAGATCAAATTCACTGTGAAGGCTAGTAAAATCGGCATAATATGTTCTTGTAGTGGTGAATCTAAAGTTAAAAATAGTAAAACAAATAACATAATCACACTTGCAATAACAGCTAGAACAGCGTAACCAACGGAATTATTATATTCTTTGGGTTGATTTTTAACTTGTTCACCTTTGACTTCAACGTAATTAGCAAACTGTGTCCATTTACGGTATTTTTGCTTTTTAGTATTACGATTACTTTGAATATCTTCTTCGATTTGACTGAGTGTTGTCGGTTCATTGTTTGGAAGTAAGTATTCATAAACATAGCGTTCATGCTTTTGTAAATCAAATAAGTCAGCTTCTTCTTCAACCGGCGATACACGAATGGTTGACGCGCTTTTGCGTTTTAAAAGACCCCGTTTTTCTCGACTGACTTCTTCTACTTTGATATATCCTTTACGGGCTAAATCAATAATTGTTGCCGAGAAGTCATCCGCAATTGGCTTATCACGAAAAACCGCTGTTGCCATAATGGCGGGTGTTAACTCTTCTGGTAAAGAATAGACATGTTCTGGGACATGCGCTGGCTTTGGATTTAGTTTACGATGATTACGGAAGTAATACACCCAAGCAAAGATAGTCACGAGTGGGAAGCCAATTAAAGCTAAGATGACCCACAACCAACGGCGTTGTTGTGAACTTTCATGCGCCTCTCTATCTGCTTCGACGGTTGCTTCAGATCGCTCAATAATCTCATCTTTCATATTTGCTTGAACGATATTTTGGTTATTTGGTGTTAATGCGGTTGGGAAGATTGCATTAACTTCCACGAATTGATTTGGTGGATTGTCTGGCACTGTGATATCGATGTAACTTTGATCGCCTTCAGTGACCGGCTGAATTTCTCCGTTATAAGGTCCATAACCCCACGCTCGGAAATCATCTGGGTTTGAGACACTTCCGGGTAAGTAAATTCTTGCATCGACCGCAAAGTCATCGTCTGTATTTTCCGGAACGATCTTGCGGTTAATCTCGGCAGTGTCATTATAGTTAGTAATTAATTCTTCTAGTGTGTATTCGAATACAAAATGCACCGTCTCGTCCTCTGCTGGATTAAATACTTGTAGTCTAAAAATCTGACCATTATCGGATACTTTAAACGTTCCAGGTGCTTCGTTAAAACTTTCATTGAGGTAATTAATATCGCCGGTTTCTTCATCTAAAATTCCGACACGATAATCGGTTAGAGTGTAACCCCCATAATCGATATTGTGGTAAGCACCATTCATATAATCGACATCGAATGTGTAGATTTCTTTAAAAGACACATCCCCATCCGACGAAATTTGTCCTGTAATATCTGCTTCTGTTATATCAAAACTAATATCCTGGGCACTCACGGTTGAAATTGTCATCAGCGGCACAAGAATAAAGAGCGAGAGTAACAAGCTCAATATATTTCGGCTCAAACGATTTAAATTCATTTGGCTCACCTAACTTTCCATTCATTATAATAGTATTTTACCATGTATAGGATGCATTCGCACACTAAAGCATGAATTACTTTTTAAAGACTTCTTTTTGAACATGTGTTACGGGTAATTATTTAAAAAGTTTGTCTACTCAAGACAAACCAATCACCCATTTGGCCTGAGTTGCGTCAACTCAAGACAAACCGATCACCCATTTGGCGCAAGTTACGTCTACTCAAGACAAACCGATCACCCATTTGACCTGAGTTGCGTCTACTCAAGACAAACCGATCACCCATTTGACCTGAGTTGCGTCAACTCAAGACAAACCGAACAGCCATTTGGCGCGAGTTGCATTTTAAATCACGATCCCCAAAAAAACCGCTCCACCACAATAGTGGCGAACGGTTCTTACTAATTAAATTGCTTCCGGTTAACTGTATTTCCTCGAATACTATCGACTAATAAAGTAAAGCGGCCATTCGGATTGTCATACACGATTTGCCAGGCAGGTGAATAGACGTTTAAGCCGTCTAATTGCGTCTGGCGGTAATAAACTAATATCGAATAATGAATTACCGAACCGTCTGGGATTAAAGTTTCCACACGACGATCAATAATTTCTAAAGCTTCACGTTCGGATAAGATGGTCCGGTCTCGGTCAAGCTCTGTAACATTGCTTTGGAAAGTTTGCGTATAACCAGTCATCATAAAGTTTTCATCCAAATTAATTCGGATTTCTGCTGTACCATCCACAATCGGACGCCCGTCAAAGGCGGTCATTCGAGCATAGATGACTTGTTCTGAATTAACATACCAAATATTTCGGTAAACATCTCCAGAGATAAATAAGGCTGGGTTCTCCAAAAAGTCTTGAAGGGCTTGCCGTTGTTCATTTGAAAAACCCGTTGTTTCAGCTGTTAAGCCGAGTCCTAAATCCATCGGTTCTGATAAAGTCCCAGTCAGCATGCCTTCTTGATTCACAGATACATCTTCGATTTCAAGTTGTGAAATATTTTCAGCAAGATGATTATTAGTCTCTGATACGACGAATGGGAGTTGATATTTTTCAGTCGATAATTCATCAAAAGTAACGCCACGATTTGATAGATTTTCTTCAATGGATAACTCAATCTGTTCAGTTGGTAAACTGGTTACTTCAGCTCGATTAAACAACATGAATAGTAAGTAAATATCGAATACTAGAAAGAAAAACACTAATACGATTTGAATGCGTTTAAAGTCCACTAGTCAGCTCCCCCTTCACCAAGTACTTGAGTATTCCAAATATCCACAAAGTCGTCGCTTTGAATTTCTTCTAAAGTATAGTGCTCACCGTTTAATTGGAAGAACCAAGTCGGAATGAGCTCTGCTTTTCTAAACATTTCCATATCTTCTTGCCATTCATAAGCCATAAAGATATCTTCAAAGCCATTCACTGTATAACCTCGTTCTTGAAGCACTGCTAAAATTTCTTCATGATTCATCAATTCATACTCTTGTAAAGCCGTGTCGATATGCGTATAAAAAGTCAACATCGGTTGGTGGTATCGGAAGATATCCCCACTCAAATCGCCACGCATCTGAACGGAGTTCGCTCCATAATCAGGCATGTTTGAGCTTGTTAAGATGGGTAAATCATTGTAGTAACGTCTAAAAGTAATGAAGTTATTCTCTTGATGGAATAGACGAATATCGCCTTCCCAATACTCAAATTGTTGCACCATACTAAAGGCATTACGGAATTTCTCAACAGTCGTTCTTGGCTCACCCGGATCTGCCCGGCTGATTGTTAAGTCAAACTGCTGAGTCGTTCGGTTCACATCAAGTGTATTAATATAGTTTTGATAACGGAATACTTCGTCATCATCACTATTTGCTACTTCAGTCGTATTAAAGCCAGTATTATCAAACAAATCACTGACATGAAGATTTTCTGGCAATACATCCAGGGTAAAGAGTTGCGACTGTAAGTTTACATTATTGACTGGCAGGTAAATTGGCTTATATGCGCCTTGATAACGAACCACTTCAAGCAAATCTGAGTTCTCTAAAGTAATAGCATTACGCAATTCATCTTTTCTTAAATTCGATGATAATTCTGCTTCAATCACACGTTCTGTCTTAGAATCAATTAAGTAAACTCCACGCTCTTCTTGCGAAGTCAGCGGAATAATAATTCGATCAATTAAAATATCTGTCGGTATCTCGTCTTCAATGGATAATACTCGCGTGTATGCTCCTAAGGGAATACGCGTCGGTAATTCCATCTGCAGATGATCAACATCTAATAAATTATTAAGTAACTGCGGATCTTCCATATATGACACATTATCAACTGAGATGGGTCTACTTTCAATTAAAGAACGCAATGTGTTGATAGTTGCTTCATCACGAATGAAGTAAGACTGTTGGCCTAATCGAATAATATACTCATCTGAAGAGACAACATCTTGAAAACTTAATCGCGTGGGTGAGTAGTAATTAGCAGTTGGTTGAATGGTTTCAGTCGCTATCTCTTCGTCTGTCGGAGCTGATTCATTACCAATAATACTTTCAAATGTGTTGATATCATAAAGAATAAAGTATGAGAATAAGAAACTAATCGCAACTAATATAACGAGCACGACTGTGATCCCCGTATTTTGTTTTCTCATCAATTAATCCCACTCCCCATCTAGCTCGGTGAATTCGGTATAAGGTAATTCAAAGATAAAGGTTGAGCCTTCACCTTCAACACTATCTACCCAAATTGAACCGCCATGTAATTCGATAACCTCTTTAGAAATCGCAAGGCCGAGTCCACTACCACCTTGTTCACGAGACCGCGCCTTATCAACGCGGTAGAAACGATCAAATAATTTCTCAGCGTCTTGCTTAGAAATTCCTAACCCTTCATCGGTGATACGTACAATGACACTGCGGTGGTTATCTTCAATTTTAACTGTAATGGTTCCCCCATCGGGTGAATATTTCACGGCATTATTTAAGATATTATCAATCACCTGAGTCATTCGGTCCTGGTCAACATCGACATAGATATCCCGTGTTGTAAATTCACGCACAAAATTATAGTTCCCTGCATTTGAATCCGATTCTAAAGTGAAAACTAACCGGTCTATGATATGGTTAATAATCCGTTTCAAATCAACGTAGTCGGTCTGAAGTGTAATTTGGCCACCATCCATCTTAGATAAATCCAGTAAGTTTGCGATCATCCGAATCATACGATTACTTTCTGATTGAATGACTTCTAAAAATTGCGGCGCAATCTTCTCGTCACGCCAAGCACCATCAGATAGGGCTTCACTATAACTTTTAATACTGGTTAAAGGTGTACGCAATTCGTGCGACACATTTGATACGAAATCGCGTTGTTCTTGTTCGGTCTTCTCTTGTTCTGTGACGTCTGTTAACACACACACAACTCCAGTAACAAAGCCGGTTTCTCGACGAATAATCGAGAATTCACCTTTTAAAATCGAATCTACACCTTTATCACTGTGATTAATCATAACTTCAGTATCTTTTTGTAATAATCCTTTTAAAGCGATCTTTGATTCGATATTCAATAGACGTAAAATCGAATGACCAATCGCTTGCTCTCGGCGAATATTTAACAATTGGAGTGCTCGATCATTTACTAAAAGGACGCGTCCTCGCTGATCAGTCCCGATAACACCATCAGTCATATGACGAAGAATTCCGTCTAAGCGTTGTCTCTCTGACTCGGTTGATTCTTGGGCATCTTTTACTTTGACGGCCAGCTCATTAATGGTCATCGTTAACTCGCCTAATTCATCATAACCGTACACTTCAGCAGGATAATTATAGACCCCTTCCGAAATACGTAAGGCTTGTTGACGCATATTCTCAATTGGACGGGTTAAACCTTGACTTAAGACAAAGGAAATCAGTAAAGCAACGCCTACGGCTAAAATCGAAGACTGGAGAAACAGGTCGATAATATTATTATTCTGACTATAAATTTGCTCCATATTAGCTTCAATAACTAACACTCCGAGTAACGTCGTTTGCGTTGTCCCAAAGATAGGCTTAATTAATTTGTAAATCGGTGCATCTGTTTCTGGGTCTGAGTATTCACTGCGTAATTCATTTTGATAGAGTAAGACATTACGCGCATCGGCATCCGTAGTTTGGTTCCCAATCGAACTTTGATCTAATCCCTGATTCGTCGCAATGATCGTTTGCGCATTATTAATCACTTCAAGGCGCGCTGGCGCTGTTGAGCTAAAAGTTTCTAAAGTTTGACGCAATTGGTTGAGCACACTTTGTGACTCTTGATCTGAATTTGATAATATCGGTGTGATATTATTCGCTAAAAAGTCCGCTTGTGTATTAATTTGTACTTTAAAATTATCTACCGTTTGTGTCTCTAACTGGTCAATAAAGATGACTCCGATAAATTGGAAAGTGATCACTAAGATAAATACAAATAGTAAGGGTATTTTAAAGTATATCGATTGGAAAAAGCGAAAAGGTCTTTGCTTCATCGTCGTATCAGCTCCAATCTTTCTAAATTTTTATGTTCTGAACACAATAATAACATGTTGGTGTCTCCTTAATTCAAACATTTTAATTCTAAAAAACATATAGATTCAGTTTATTGATTTTTAACTATAATTACAAGCTAGAATCTCATTTAATTTACTTTGAATCAAGAGCATTGTGTTCTTATTATGTATAAAAGAAGTGCCTGCTAAGCGAAGGAATCCTTCTGCAAATAGCAGGCACTTTATATTGTATTTAATTATTCTTGTTCTGGATTTTTTAAAAAGTATCCAACACCACGACGGGTAATAATATACGTCGGGTGACTTGGTTGATCTTCGATTTTCTCACGTAATCTTCTAATTGTTACGTCCACTGTTCGGACATCCCCAAAATAATCATAGCCCCATACAGTTTCTAGTAAATGTTCACGAGTCATGACTTGTCCAATATGTTTCGCTAAGTAGTGAAGTAATTCAAACTCACGGTGAGTCAGTTCTATTTCTCTACCTAATTTCGATGCAATGTATGCATCTTGGTGAACAATTAATTCGCCTACTTTGATTTCATTGGCATTATTTTCATCTTCATCAACTTCTTTTAAAGCGTTACGACGTAGGTTCGCTTTTACACGAGCCATTAGTTCGCGGTTAGAGAATGGTTTCGTTACATAGTCGTCAGCACCTAATTCCAGACCGAGTACTTTATCAATCTCAGAATCTTTTGCCGTTAACATAATAATCGGCACAGCACTTTCTTTTCTAATTTCTCGACACACTTCCAAGCCATCTTTTTTAGGTAACATTAAATCTAAAATAACGAGGTCAGGTTTTGTTTCTTTAAATTTTTCGATCGCATCTTCGCCATCAAAACTTGTGACAATTTCATAACCTTCGTTTGATAGATTGAATGTAATTATATCCGAGATTGGCTTCTCATCGTCGACAACAAGTATCTTCTTCATATAGTTTTCTTCCCCCTTACATAAAGGATTAATATTTAGGTTAGTCAAATATTAATTAAATATATATCGTATTAATTATACAGTTTTATTAAATATAGTCAAAATTGCCACAATAAATTAAGGTTTTCTTAATTATTTATGACTAAATAAGAAAAGCAAAGTAGTCGAATATTTCATTCCCCTACTTTGCATATTAACCTAATTTTTTTAAAAAGTCATTTTTAAGCCCTTAAGATTAATGGATAAGGACTGGCATACCTTCGTATGCATGAGCAAAAACATCTGCCATAACATCAGGTGGTGTATTAATACATCCAAGTGATCCTGATACTTGATAAGTGTTTCCGCCAAAATTACTTTGCCATCCAGCATCATGGATACCTTGGCCTGTATCGTCAAATGGTAACCAGTAATTTACTGGTTGGACGTAATCACGCTCTGTACGAGGGTTGTATCCTTTTAATTCAGAGTCTTCTTCTTTATCCCAGATTGAGTAAGCACCTGGTACAGTATCTGTTCCGATTTGTCCGGTTACGATAGGTGTTTCAACTACGATTTGTCCATCAACATAAACCCACATTGTCTGGTGGTCAACACTGACTTCAACGTAGCTATCCCCAATATCATTGCCTCCAGTATTGTAACCCGTCCCCACTATATTTGGTTGACGTGATACATTCTCACCAGCTTGTAAATCAGCTAAAATGTTTTGCGTTTCTGATTCACGGTCAATGGACCAACCTAATGTTCCGGGTTCAACTGTTACTTCACCTTCTGAAGTACTTTGGAATTGACGTGGTTTGTCATAAGTTGCGTATTCATCGTTTAATGTTCCAAGATATTCGTAAATTAATTCTTGGTCATAAACAATCTCGTTATTTGAATCAAAGTAAATCCACTCTTCAATTGTTTCTTGAGGAATTGTGACATTGTTTCCAGCAATTTCAAGGTTAATTTCAGTGTTTTTAGCTGTTTCAATTTGTTCCATGACTGAATCGATTTTTTCGTCATGACTTGATAATTCGGGTTCTAAGTAAGCTGAATTAATTTCGATTGATTCTTCACCATTTTGAATACCGTTCATAATTAATTCTTGAACTTTATCAATATCTAATTGATTTCCTTCTTCCGCTTCAGTAACGTAGTAACCTTGCGCTTCAGTATATTCAATGGCTGCATCTTGAGCCGCTGTACGGTCTTCATTACTTAAACCTAGATTCGCTAATTGTTTGTTTAATTTTTGCTCGTCTAAATTCATTGTTTCCATTAAGCCACTATCATGGTTTTCAGATTGGAAGTAACTTGTAATCCACTCATTTGGGTTTTGGCTATTGTAAGTTTCTGTTAAAACTTCACCCGTTTGTAATTCTGGTCCCAATTCACCTAATTGAATCGAACCAACTTCTTGGCCGTTCTCAGTAATTTGGAAAGTTTTGCTGTAGATATCCTCTTGAATTTTTTCTTCCGCTTCAGGGAGTGTTAAGTTACTAATATCAACACTTCCAAAAGTTGTATTTGCTTGGAATTTCTCAGCATAATATCCGATACCTGCACTATATGCCACAATTATGATGACTAGTGCCGATACTACAGAGATAATTAGTTTTTTCATTTGTTCACCTCAAAAAATTTAATATTCGTTCTTTTAAATAACAAGACCTCATTCAAATACATATTTTAGCATGTAAATGTGAATAAAGTATAAATATTACTTAACTATTGTGTGGCGGTTGTGTGACAAATTTTCTAATCGCATGTGCGACTCCATTCTCATTATTCGTTAAAGTCAGCTCATCGGCCACTCTTTTTACTTCTGGATGGCCATTTTCCATTGCGACTCCTAAACCAGCCATTTTAACCATTTCGTAATCATTTAGTTCGTCCCCTATGGTCATAATGTTTTCAGCTTTAATATCTAACAGTTGGATTAAAGCATTTAGACCATTAGCTTTATTCGCTAATTTAGGAATAAATTCAATTGCAACGGGTAAAGAGCGGACAATATGAACTTGTTCATATAATTCATTAGGAATTTTTTCTAAATAATCATCGATAAATTCAACTCCACCAAAGACAACGATTTTATAGAGTGTCTCTAAGTTTAGAACTTCTTCAAATTTTGCCAATGTAATATCAGTACTTAACGTTTTAGCATCTTGTACAACCGTTGGATTCGCTGTCTCATCATCAACTAAATACAGCTTGTCTGGATCAAAGGCAACCATTTGAACTTCTTCACTCCGGTACTCTTTAAAGACATCATAAATTGCTTGACGGTCTGCTTCAGTTAAGATTGTTTCATGAACAATATTTAAGTCAGGTAACTGATGGACAACTGCCCCATTTTGTAAGATTAAATATTCATCGCCATGCCCTTGTGGCAGCTGTTTAGACAAATATTGAATACTTGGTAGCGTACGTCCTGTACAAATAACGACTTGAACACCTTGTTCAATCGCCTCTTTAATTGCGTCTACATTTTCTTGCGACAAAGATTTGTCATCTCTTAGTAAAGTCCCATCTAAATCAATTGCTACGAGTTGAATATCACGTGTCATTTATGCTACTTCCTTTCTGACCATTAAAAGGCCATCGCCAAGTGGAACGAGTGTTGAACGGTTTGTTTTATCATTTAATACAGTATCGAACAATTCATTTAATTTACGATGAATTTTTCTAACGCGTTTTGGAATTTCTGCTTCATCATCTAATACTGTACCACCTTGAAATACATCGTCAATAATTAATACGCCTCCTTGACGAAGTAGACGCATACACTCAGGATAAAATTCGATATATTTCGCTTTGGCACTATCCATAAAGATTAAATCATATGAACCTTCTAAGGTCGGCAAGACATCCGCTGCGTCTCCTTCAATTAGAGTAATGCGATCTTCTAGACCCAGCTTTTTAAAGTTTTCTTTGGCACGTTCATACATTTTTTCATAGCGGTCAATGGTCGTTAAATGCCCATCTGCTTGTAAATGCTGTGCCATTAAACTTGCTGAGAAGCCGATGGCTGTTCCGATTTCTAGAACTTGACTTGGTTGCATGGTTGCAGTAAAGAAATCAAGAAACTTCGCTGTTTCATGCGGTACAATCGGAATGCCTAATTCATTCGCGTAAGCTTCAATCTCACCAAGTCCTCCCTCAAAGTCAAGTTGGCCTTCACGCATAAAGTCAACAACTTTTTGCATCACGATTGGGCGGTGCATCATTTCGTTTAACATGTTATTACTCCTCTATTCAATATTCTCCAAAAAAAAACGAACTTTGGCGCTTGATCAGTCCTAGCTGGCCGACTCAAAGAGTACCGAAAGTTCGTTAGACATACTTGATTATTGGTCACTCTCTCCAGAGTCTAAGTCCAATAATTCTTCTACTGTTATATCACTCGCATCTGCAGTGACGTCATGGTATAAGTTATAATCACTCGAAATTTTCTGATCGTCATCATATTCCACGTGAATTCCACGAATTCGACCGTTATCAATATGACTTGTCGTAATCACATAATCACTTGCTCTTAGAACAATTCGCTCGTCATCGTCTGGCACATAGCCTAGATGATAAATAATCAGACCAGCAATTGTATCTACTTCATCATTTTCTAATTCAACATCAAAATACTGATTAAATTTATCAATTGGTAAAATACCATTCACATAATAATTGTTATCATCGATTTTACGTATGTCACCTGCTGTTGAGATATCTGTCTCATCTTCGATATCCCCAACAATCTCTTCTAACACGTCTTCTAATGTAACAATCCCTTCAACCCCACCATACTCATCTCGCAGTATAGCCAAGTGAGTTTCTTCACGTCGGAATTCAACTAATAAATCATCAACAAAGACTGTGGATGGTACAAATAGTGGCTCACTTGATATATCAAGAATATCAATATTATCAAAACCAACTGTTCGTGCGTGTTTCAATAAATTCTTCATATGAACAACACCCACAACATTATCTTTTTCACCTTCATAGATAGGAATTCGTGAGTAAGGTGTATCTAGCAACGCTTCAATATTCTCATCGTAGTCATCTTCAATATCAACCATGATTGTATCCGTACGTGGCACCATGATTTCTCTAGCCATCTTATCATCTAAAGATAGGACACCTTGAAGCATTGAAAATTCAGCTAAATCAATAGAACCTTCTTTTCGACTTTCAGCCATTAACACTTTCATCTCATCACGAGTGAATGTTTCATCATTCTCTGAGAAATCAAGAGGTGTTAGTCGCTGTAATAATCCAGTTGAAGCTGATAATAGTGCAATAAAGGGACGGAAAATTTTCTGAATCGTTCCAATAATACCACTTGTACCCATGGCGATTTTTTCTGGCATTTGTAATGCCACTTGTTTTGGAAACAATTCACCGAACACTAAAGTAATATAAGACAAAATTAACGTAACGACAACAATCGCAACTGTTACTGCTCCAGGAAATGTCGGTAGCAAAGCTGAGAATCTGTCAGCAAATGAAGTCGCTGCAGAGGCACTGGATAAGAATCCCGCTAAAGTGATCGCAACTTGAATAGTTGCTAAGAAATCATCAGAATTCTCTAATAATTCCAAAACCCTTTGAGCTTTCTTATTACCTTCTTCTGCTAATGCTTTCATTTTTGACTGGTTGACTGATACGAAGGCAATTTCACTTGCTGCGAAAAACGCGTTAATTGCCGTCAAGACTATAATTACTATGACTTGTGTCCACAAGGACCCCGAGGAACCCATTATTTTCTCTCCTTTTAATAATTCAATTTTTTTCTTTACTTATAAATATAAGAAAAAAACGAACAAATTGCAAGAAATAAAAGATGAATTTAACCTGTCTTTCCCCCCTTTTTTTATGTAAGCAATTTTTATCAAGTTTAACCTTCATCTTCTTGTAAAATCAGTGTTCTTTTCTATTTTTTCCTGAATGAAATATGAATGGTTTTTAACATATTTCTATTGCATAATAATTCTAATAAAAACTAGATAATTTTACGCATATATGTTAATATTATATGTTGTGCTAATGAGAAACGCAGATTTAACATTAACTTAATATTAAAAAACGATTAGAAAACCTTTGCATTCTGAATCACATTTTGCTAATATGAATCTATCAAACTACAGTGAATTTTACTACAAGGAGTTTCGCTTTATGATAAAAAACCTCGTGCATCATAAAGACAATATTGTGACGATTAATGAAACAATGAATTGTCTCGACGCGATCGAAATTTTAGAGCAGCATTCTTTAAGAAATGCGCCGGTCGTCGATGCTACTAATACATTATACCGCGGTAATATTTACCGTTATCATATTTATAAATACAAATTTCATCATCCCGATGCCGATCTTGCGCAAGTAAAAGTGACTCAATTTCTTAAAAACACGACGCGAGTTGTTCACGAGAATGATACCTTTTACCAATTAATTTTTGCGATTCGTGATTTACCTTTTATTGCCGTATTGGATAAGGAAAATGTCTTTACGGGCGTCATCCAACATGATGCTATGATTAATTACTTAGCTCAAGCTTGGGTCGCAGACAAGTCAGGTTACGTTCTTGCTATTCAAACACGTGGGGAAAAAGGCGAGCTGAACAAGTTAGCTCGACTTGTGAATCGTAAAGCAGATATTCAATCTGCCGTTACCTTTGAGAAAACAACCTATGATACGTCCACTTACTTAATGGTAACGCTACCAGAGTACTTGGATGTATCATCAGTCCGTGCACTAGTTAAAGACTTGACTCGCCGCAAATACGATGTCAATGTGGTTACGTTGTAGGATAGTGAAAATTTGAGAGAGCATTTGAGTTAGATGGCTGTGCTGTTTGGCTCAAGTTAAGGCAACTCAAGACTAATGAGTTTGGCGTTCGACTCTAGTTGCAACCACTCAAGACAAATGGATCCCCGGTTTGGCTCTAGTTCCACCCCAACTCATTCACCCATCACAAATTAAAAAGTGTCCAAAGTTTTTTGGACACTTTTTGCTTGCTCTCATTTAATGTTTTTAAGCTTTAAAGCCTTGTAAGAAAGGATTCGATTGGATTTCTTGTGAGACAGTCGTTGGTCCACCATGTCCTGGAAACAATACAAAGTCTCCGGGTAAAGTTAAGATATTGCGGACAATTCCAACTAATAACGTTTGTAAATCGCCACCAGGTGTATCAGTTCGACCAATCGAGCCGTTGAATACAGTGTCGCCACAAATCACGAAGCCATCTTCTTTGAATGTGTACACGACATGTCCGGGACTGTGACCTGGAATCAACGCAATGTCAAAGGTAAATGGTCCGACTGTATGTTCTCCAAGTTCAGTCCATAAATGATCCGCTGGATGGTTCACTACAACTGTACTTGGTTGCATATTACGGTTCGGAGTTTGGAATGTCTCCGATTCAATTTCATGAACATATACTTCAATACCGAATTCATCTCGCACTGAATCCACTGCTAAGACATGGTCAAAATGTGTATGAGTAATCAGAATCGCTTCGGGCTCCCAACTATTTTCCTTTATCCAAGCGATAATACGGTCTGCATCATCACCTGGATCAATAATCAATGCTTTGTTGTCTTCATTATAGACGACATACGTATTTTCCTGAATTTGACCGACAACTAATTTTGCTACTTTTAACATAATTTTGCCTCCTTGAAATTTTTAATAAGAATCGTCTAAATAGACTCTTGTCACTCGAGGACCAATAGACGTTAGGATTTCATAACCAATCGTTCCAACTTCTTTTGCAATTGTTGTCGCATGGTTTTTCCCTTTATAATCCGTTCCGATCAGAGTCACGTTTGTTCCAATAGGATATTCACGCGGTAAGCGAATCATCAATTGATCCATATTAATCGTCCCAACAATTGGGCAAGCTTGGCCGTCAACATTTAAAGAAATTCCTTTATAGTGACGTAACCACCCGTCTGCATAACCAATTGGAATTGTTCCAATCCACTCATCTTCACTTGCTTCATACGTAGCGCCGTAGCTCACTTTAGATCCCTTCTCTACTTTCTTCACATAGATTAATTCGGACACTAATTGTAAAGCCGGTCGTAAATCTTTAGTGATTGGATTATCAAAATCACCTTTGGGGTCAATTCCGTACATCGCACTTCCTAAACGAATAATATCGGTTGGATAATCCAAATGCCACATACCCATACCAGAGTTGGCGATATGACGCACTTTAACATCTTCAGGAATAGCTTCAGTTAATTCTACCCACTTATTATATTGCTCTTCAATATATTCTTCTGGTCCACCACCGGCTGTTGAGAAGTGGGTAAAGACACCTTCCCAATTTGTCCAAGGATAGGCTTTAATGCCTGCTTTAAATACTTCAACTTCTTCAACAGAGCGCAGTCCAATACGTCCCATACCTGTATCTAAAGCCAGATGGAAAGTTAATTTAGATAGATTTAATAAACCAAGCTGGTTTGTTTCTTCTAATTGCTCATAAGCCAGTTTGAAAAAATCTAAATGACTCACGGTAATGGTTAAATTATAATGTAAAATTTCTGCGATACCACGCGAATCTGTTAGGCCTAATATAAGAATGGGCACTTGTGAGAATCCTTGGCTACGTAATTCAATTCCTTCATCAACTGTCGCAACAGCTAATCCAGTTGCACCAGCCTGAAGCGCTGCTCGAGCTATTGGCACAGCTCCGTGTCCGTAGCCATCAGCTTTGACAGTGGCATAAATTTGTTGATTGTCTTTTAACTGACTTTCAACTAAGTGAATATTGTGGCGAATCGCAGTTAAATCGACGATCGCTTGTGTAGGTCTATGGTCGCTATAATCTATCATTAATTTATCTCCTTCTTATTAGAAAAATACTCTTTTAATCTGTCTCTTAATGTAGGATCATCTAATTCAACAATCACAGTTGCTGTCGCATGAAAGCGTGAATGACTGATGGAAACTTTCGCTTCTGGGTGAGTAAAGGGTGCGTTAGTAATTACCGGCACACCGCGTTCGTCAGGCAATATGGTAATATCAGTAAACTTTAATTTACTACCTACGCCTGTCCCTAAAGCTTTTCCATAGGCTTCTTTGGCACTAAATCGTCCCGCTAAAAAGCTGGCTTGCCTGACTTGCGAGTATGTATTATAGATTTCCAACTCAAGTTCCGTCAGAATCTTAGCCGCAAAACAAGGTTGTCGCACAGAAACTTCTACAATACGTTCTATTTCTATTATATCTGTCCCTAATTGCATTCTAGTTCTCCCTTTTGATTTTATATATTCAATTATACAATAAAAGCCGTATGAACATTGTGTCATACGGCTTCTGCAGCAAAATGCGTTAGCTTCCGCCATTGCTTTACTTATACTATTTATATATATGTATTTTTTGGTTAAAAGTCAGCTTTTACTATATTAGAAAAGCTGAATAAAAGGATAAACTGTGTTTAGTTTATTCCGTTAAAATGAATATGGTACTTTTTTAACAAACATTTCATAGAATGTGCTACTTAGTCGTTTTTAGACTTGATTTTAAAGTTCTTGCTTTTACGATCAGAATTGTTTCCTTGTTGTTTACCTTTGTTACCTTGTTTGCCTTTGTATCCTTGTTTTCCACGGTTGTTTCCACCACGGTCATTACGGTTGTTACTACGGCGTCTGTTGTATTTTTTGTTGTTTTTAGATTTCTTTCCACCAGCATTTGGTAATGGTCTTTGTGGAGAAATAACAACCTCAACATCGTTATTTTCTGATAAAACTTCTTTTAATAAAGCCGAAACTAAATCATTTGCTTCGTAGTGCGCTAATAACATTTTCGCAGTGTTGCGGTGTTTGTTTGCTTCACTCGATTCTAAAATCTCATTAATTTGGTCAACTAATTGTTGAACTTGTCCGTGCTCTACTTCTTCTGATGTTGGCGGGCTTAATGGTTTCATTTGTTTACGAGTTAAGTTCTCGATTGTTTTTAAGTAAGACATTTCGTTGTGTGTAACGAATGATAATGACATGCCATCTTTACCAGCTCGTCCTGTACGTCCGATACGGTGAACGTAACTTTCTGGGTCTTGTGGAATATCATAGTTATAAACGTGTGTCACACCTGAGATATCTAAACCACGAGCTGCAACGTCAGTTGCCACTAAGATTTCAATGCGTCCTTGACGGAATTCGTTAATTACGCTTGAACGTTTTTGTTGTGTTACGTCACCGTGAATTAATTCTGAGTTGTAACCACGTAATGTTAAACCGCGTCCTACTTCATCAACACGTTTTTTTGTACGACAGAAGATGATGGCTTGCTCTGGATTTTGTACGTCCATGAAGCGTGTTAAGACATCAAATTTTTCGTTGTCTTTTAATTTAACAAAGTATTGTTCAATTAAATCAGCTGTCATTTCTTTCGCTTCAATCTTCACGTGAATTGCGTCAGTTAAGAATTGCTCTCCTAATTTTTTAATTGCAGCTGGCATTGTTGCTGAGAATAATAATGTTTGACGTGTTGCAGGAGTTTTTTCGATAATCGATTTAATATCATCGATGAATCCCATATTTAACATCTCATCTGCTTCGTCTAAGATGACTGTCTCGATGCCTTTTAAGTTTAAGACACGACGGTTAATTAAATCTAGAACACGTCCTGGTGTCCCAACGATGATTTGTGGGTGATTACGTTTGATACGTTCGATTTGTTTTTGAATGGATGTTCCACCGTATACAGTGAATACGCGTGCGCGAACATCTTTTCCTAAGCGGAAAATTTCTTCTTGAACTTGGATTGCAAGTTCACGAGTTGGTGCAATAACAATTCCTTGAATTCCTTTATTATTATTGTGGATTTTATTCAACATTGGAAGACCAAATGCAGCTGTTTTACCAGTACCAGTTTGAGCTTGACCAATAACGTCGCGTCCTTCTAGTGCATGTGGGATTGCTTGTTGTTGAATAGGTGTTGGTTCCTCGAACCCCATATCATCTAAAGTATGGATTAGTTCGGGTTTTAAATTAAATTCATTAAATTTCACTAAGGTATTACCTCTTTCTGTTTTGCCTGTTTGTTATATGTTTGTTTAAAAAGAAAAAACGCCTAGACACAACTCAGTATCAAGCAATGGGCATGTGTCATTAGGCGATGCTATGTAAATTTTCACTTTAACCTTTGTTAGTGTAACATGTTAATCCTTACGTCACAACTATTTTGTTTATGATTGCGTTTCCTTACTTGTTAAGTGTGTCACGATTCTTAATAAATCAACGCCGAAACTTGATTTAACTAAGACCATATCCTCTGAAGTAACCGTATTTTCAAGTTGTTCAATGAGTATTTGATGGCTTTCTGGTTCATAGATGAGATGTGTGTCATCATAAACTTCTTTTAATTCTTCGTATAAATATTGCATTTGCTCACCAAACAAGTAAACGACATCGATATTTTGCGGGTCAATATCTTTCGCAATCTCACGGTGGAATTGTTCACTGTGAGGACCTAATTCGCGAATATCTCCTAGGACAGCAATTTTACGACCGTTCTCTTTTGTTTGAAGTGTTGAATAAGCTTGTAATACTGCTCGCATCGATGTTGGGCTCGCATTATAGGCGTCATTTAATAGTTGAGCGCCATTCTTCATCTCTAGCCATTCTAAACGGTTCGCCGTTAATTTAAACTGAGACAATTGGAAGATCGCTTGTTCAATTGGAACATTAATGCTTTTGGCAATACTTAAAGCAATTAAGGCGTTTGATACGTTATACGCTCCCATAACCGGAATCATACATAGAACATTTTCGTCTAAGTTTGTTTTAAAGTAAGTTTTACTTTGTTCTTCAATTAATTCTTTCGCATAAACATCACTGGTCTCGTCAAAGCCGATACTTAGCGTATCAATGGATTTATTTAATTCTGGCATCTCACTTTGTATTAAGGGCTCGTCACCTGGATAAATAAATAGACCAGATTCTTTTAAGCCAGATGAAATTTCTAATTTGGCTTGAGCAATTCCTGCACGTGATCCTAAGAACTCTAAATGACTTTCGCCAATCAATGTGATGACTGCAATATCCGGTTGGGCAACTTCACTCAAAGCTTTAATTTCCCCGAAACCACTCATACCCATTTCACACACTACAACTTCAGTTGTTTCTGGCATTTGCAGTAACGTATAAGGTAAACCAATCTCATTATTATAGTTCCCTTGAGTTTTATGCACTTGGTATTTTGCCATGAGCGCGTTGGCTGTCATATCTTTGGTCGTTGTCTTTCCGTTACTTCCTGTAATTCCAATCACGATTGGGTCTAGAATGTCACGGTAGTATTTCGCTAAGGCTTGCATCGCTTCTAAAGTATCGTCTACAAAGATGCAGGCAATTTGTTCCGAAGGAGCCTCAGCTTGGTCTTTAGACCAAAAAGTTGCGATAGCACCATTCTCAATCGCTTTTTGGATATATTCATGGCCGTCTGTCTTTCCACTAGTTAGCGGAACGAATAAGCTTCCAGAAGTTATTTGGCGGGAATCGAATTCTACGTTATTAATTTCAATGTCTCTATTTTCTGCGGTGTAGTCAATCGCATGTACTGCTTTAACTACATCCATTAATTTAATATTTTTCATGTTTCACCTACCATACATTTCTCGTTATTTATCATATCTAGTTAAATATATCATATTTTGTCCAAAATAAAATACGAATCACTATTGCAAAGCAAAATAATGATTCGTATTCGACTAAAAATCGACTTTTAATTGGCTATTTCTTTCATGGCGACGTAAGGCTAACTGGATTAATTCATCAATTAAATCACGTTGACTTAAGCCAGTACCTAACCATAAGTTCGGATACATACTGTATTGGGTAAAGCCTGGCATAGTATTGATTTCATTAATATAGATGTCTCCATTGTTTGTTAAGAAGAAATCTACGCGAGCTAAGCCCGAACAATCAATCGCACGATAGGCTGCAAGCGCGTATTCTTGAACTTGGCTAGCGATGTGGTTAGGAATTTCAGCTGGAATTTGCATCTCAACGGTATTATTGATGTATTTCTCATCATAATTGTAAAAATCAGATTGCTTCACCAATTGTCCAACCACACTGACGTGCGCATCATCATTCCCTAAGACAGCCACTTCACACTCTTCTGCGCGAATTCCTTGCTCAACAACGATACGACGATCAAATTGTAAAGCCAATTCCACAGCTTCAACTAATTCACTGCTGTCAGTCACTCTTGATATCCCGACACTAGAACCTAAATTCGCTGGTTTAACAAATAATGGATATAACAAGCTACCTTCTGAACGCGCAATTAAGTCTTCTTTATCTGATTGCCATTCTCTTTGATCGAAAGCGATGTAAGGAACTTGCGGTAGTCCTGCACGTTCAAATAAGTTTTTACTGATAATTTTATCCATTCCAGCAGCACTTGCAGCTACGCCTGCTCCTACATATGGAAGATTTAGAATTTCTAAGAATCCTTGAATTGTGCCATCTTCTCCATTTGGTCCATGAAGAATTGGGAAGACAACTGTATCCTCTTCCGCAATATCACCAGGATTAATGTTAATACCGGTCGAAGAACCTTTTTCATTATCACACCAGGATTCTACTTGTGCGGAACTTAAGCGTAACTGTTCCGAGAACGCGCTTGGCTCTTCCAATAAAGGTCCCTTAATCCACTTCCCTTGGCGGGTAATATAGATAGGTTGAACTGTATATACATCGAACATAATTTGTTGCACGATATTATGTGCTGATAATATCGAAATATCATGCTCTGCGCTTTGTCCGCCATAAAGCATTGTGATTTTCATTGTCTAAACCTCCAATAGTAAACTCGTCTAATAGATAAAATTTTTTTAATTTTAACAATAGTAATTATACCATATTTCCACTGTAAAAATAATATTTTTTTCTATTCAATTCATAATACTATATATTAATTTATATAATGGAATAAAGCAAGTTACTATCTAAGCTTACTAAGCATCCACACTGCTTGATGTAACCCCTTGACTTCGTAATTCAAAATCATCGATGTCTTCAATAACTTCTAATTCTAACGTCCAGCGCTGTGCGTTCGTATCATAAACTAGAAAGCCAATGTGTTCTTTTGGTACTTGATCTTGCGTTAATAAGGTCAATTCGTCTTCGATAATATTTAATGGCACTTTCCAATACGTACCCGTTTGAATTGCTTGAACAAAGTTAATTTTTAATCCACGAGAGAATAGCGGAGCGATTTGCTCCACAACATTCAAGGGTAAAGGATTTACTTTTTCTTTTCGCATAAAAAAGAGTGAACGGGATTCATTCACTAACGCAACCATTCTAGCTTGGATAACTCTTTGAAAACGTGAATAGAAGTGTGAAACAAAGCGGTAAAAGACTTTCAGTAGGCCATTAGGTAACCTTAAAAATACGTAATTGTTTTGAAGTTTATAGAAAAATGCTGACTTTAAGCCTTTATTTGCGTGGAACAAATATAAAATCTCAGCTATCTCATTGGCTGTTAATTGGTGCATGGATTCCATATTTTCAAAATCAATCCAATTTGACATTCGCAACTCTGCGTTGCTGCTAGCTTCGAAGTAGTTCGCTACTTCTGTTTTATTTCGTAAAACTTTGAAATTTGTTTGCGCGTCAAAACGTCCAACTTCAGGAGGTGCTTGAGCAAGTATTATATTATTCGGCATATACTGGGATTCAAAATCCTCAAGGACTAGATCAATACCTCGAGTCATAATATGGTTAGTAACAGAATCATAATGAACATATAAATTTACACGACTCACACTCGCATCCTCCTTTCTTCCAATTTAATTTCTTAACATAATATACTACATTCTACCCATTTTATTCATAAATTAATAGTGTTAAAACACGAGTTTATGTGACATTTATGTTACATATTTCCTTTATTAAACTCCCCCTTATATTCCATGGCAGTTATATGAATCAGCACAATAATAACTAAGCATTATTATGCAATTATTTATTTACTATCCGAATTTAATAGTATCAAATGAGTATCTCATTGACATCTCTCCATAAAATATTCTATAATATTTAACAAGCAATTGCTAGAGATACGCCTACTGACCTTCGTATATCCATCTTAGCATGTTTGTATAAATTATTTAATAACAAAGAAACGACCTACCTTATTAGGTAAGTCGCATCATTTATAATGATTATTAAAATTGAACTTCTGGTACTTGGCGTGCATCCTCTGGAGTTTCTAGTAAGCTTCGTCGATTAAAGCCATGAACATTTGCCACAATATTCGTCGGAACTGTTTCAACAGTTGTGTTATATTGGGTTGCAGTTGAGTTGTACAGTTGACGTGCCGTCGCAATTTGTTGCTCCGTTTTCTCAAGGGTTGATTGCAATTGTGTAAAGTTCGTATTCGCTTTTAAATCTGGATATTGCTCTGCGACAACTAATAGTCTTGATAGAGCTCCTGATAATTCATTAGACTTAGCATTAATTTCAGCTGGATCTGCATCACTTGGCAAGTTAATCAATTGTTGTCTTGCTTTAGTGACTGATTCTAAAGTTTCTCTTTCGTGACTCGCATAACCTTTTACCGTGTTCACTAAGTTTGGAATTAAATCGTTACGACGTTGTAGCTGTACATCGATTTGGCTAAATGATTCATCTACCCAGTTACGACGTTTAATTAAATTATTATAAATAAGTACCCAGATAATCGCGATGACCACGATAACGGCGATAATTATCCACATGATATTCATATATATATTCTCCTTCCGAGACATTTAATAGTTTCTACTATACATTATATTAAATAATTGATTCATTGTCGAAAATTATCCCCTATAGCTCGTTTTCCCTCTTAAAAAATAGACTTAATCGTCAATGTGTTCTTAAGTGTTGTTTATCTCGAATTCGTATTGATGTCTGCTTTTTATCATGATATCATCAAGTTGACGTTTGAATGATATTAAAGAAAAGCAACAACTGAAAGGAAGATACATATATGACAACCGAAGCAATTACACAATCAGCAACAACTATCCAAACAACTGGAATTGAATTAAACGCGTTAAAACCAACTGAATTAGCAGGTTTTTATGAGGAAAAAATCGGCTTAACTTTACTAAGTAAAGATGACGCTGGGAAAATCTATCACTTAGGAACACCAGACGGAACTGTACTTATCTCAATTTACCCGGCGACAACTGAAAAATCACAAAGAACGACTGGTTTATATCACTTTGCTTTATTATTACCAACACGCGGTGACTTAGGTGGGATGTTACGTCACTTACTAGAAAACCAAGTCAATATTGAAGGTGCATCAGATCACGGGTACAGTGAGGCATTATACTTACCTGACCCAGAAGGAAACGGTATTGAAATATACGCTGATAAAGATAGAAGTGAATGGGACATTAAAGATAATGGCCTAATTGGTGGAATCGTTATCGCATTGGACGCTGAAGGCGTACTTTCATCACAAGAGGTGCCTTTCACCGGTATACCAAATGGAACAACGATGGGGCATATTCATTTACACGTAAATGATATTGAATCAACTTTAAGTTTCTATCATGAAGTGATGGGCTTAGGTCTTAAATTCATTATGAATGAAGCCGCTTTATTTATGGCTACACAAGACTACCACCATCATTTAGGTGCCAACCTTTGGAATGGTCGTAATATCCCTGCTGCTCAAGACGGAACACAAGGTTTACGTAACTCTGTTTGGTCAGGTTCTGCGGAAGATTTAAAAGAGATTCAAGCAAAATTAACTGACAATGGACATGAATTTACTAAAGATGGCGAGACTTTTTACTTTAAAGATCCGGCCGGAACAGGTATTATCCTAAAAGTCATAAAATAATAAAACATTGAAAGGTGTACTTGCTATGGCTTGTACGCCTTTTATAGGTGTTTATTAATTTACATATAATCGAAAGGATGACTACTTTGAAAAAGAACACACTGAAAACAATTATCGCTCTATTCCTACTTGCCCTTATCGGGAGCCCTCTCACAGCCATGGCGCAAGAAGGTGCCACTTCTGACGCTGTTATTTATCCAGCTCGTTACCAACTTAACTCAATCGATTCTGTTAACTTAGCTGAATTTTATGAATATAACATGGGGATGACGATTCTAGAAGAAGCAGATGGGTATTACCGTTTAGGAACTTCGGATGAACGTACGTTACTTGAGATATTCCCGACAGATATCCCTCGTGGGGAAAGCTAATCAACTGGACTTTACCATACAGCATTCCTATTCAATGACCGCAAATATTTGGGAGGTGCATTAAACCATCTCATGGAAACTCAATCGCCTATTGAAGGCTTTACTTATCACGGTGTGAGTGACGCGGTTTATGCTGCTGATATTGAAGGTAACGGGATTGAATTATATTGGGACTACCCTGTAGAAGAATGGCCTCAAGATGAAGGTGGCAACTCTGTTGACATGTTAAACGAGCCACTTGACTATGTTGAGTTAATGGAATCAGCTACTGAGGAATTCACTCAATTAGATGAACGTACTAAAATTGGACACTTCCATTTAGTATCTGACGACTATGATGCAGCGGGTAAATTTTACAGTGATGTCTTTAATTTAAATACGCAAAGTTATGTTGAGGGTGACTCATTCTTCCAAGCTTCTGGAAGCTATCACCACCATGTCGCAAATAATAATTGGTTCGCAGATCAAGGGATTACACAACCAGAAGAAGGCCAACAAGGACTTCGTGCAACGATTTGGGAAACTCAATCCGAAGATTTTTTTTAATGAAGTAATCAGTAACTTAGATTCTTTAGGAGCTGATTATACTCTAGAGGATAATTCACTGAGCTTTAATGATACCTCTGGTTTAGGTGTGATTGTTGAATTAGTTCCTGAATAAACGCTGAGCGTAGAATATAAGGGATAGTTCCTTTGTTCTACGCTTTTTTGTTGAATAAAATATTTTATTGCATAAGGTTTTTAAATATTTTATAATGACTGCATTTGAAAACACGCTTGAAAGGAGGGTCAACCTATTAAACGAACACATTATTTATTCCGCTGGGGGACTGTCCTCGTATCTTTAGGTCTTTTAGTCTACGTAATGCTTCACTTTGCTTTTGCTAAACAAGGCTTTCATATTGATGAAATATACTCTTATGGTCTCAGCAACAGTTACTACAATCCCTTTCCAACTGCAATCAATGAATGGACGCCAAGTACGTATTATCAAAACTACTTGATGCCTAACCACGCAACAGCGTTCGAATATGGGTCGGTAATGTCTAATCAAGTCAATGACGTGCATCCACCGCTATATTATTTATTATTCCACACGATTGCCTCTTTTTGGCAAGGTGGCTTTTCACCGATGGTGGGCTTAACGCTTAATTTAGGGGCGCATATAGCGACAGTGATTGTATTATTTTTCTCAATCTATTACTTAACGAAGAATTTTTATTTAAGTATCTTTGCTGGCTTGTTCTGGGGGTTGAGTATAGGTGGGTTAAGTTCGATGTTATTTATTCGGATGTATCATCTGATGGGCTTTTTCGTCATTAGTTTGTTATATCTACTTTTACGGTATAGCCGTTCTAATAAATCACATACGATAATTCTTTTGATACCTATATTTATCGCTACTTTATTGGGCGCTTTGACTCATTATTATTTCTATTTGTATGCCTTCTTTATTGTGGCGGTCGCATGTATTGGCCTTCTAATGATTAAGGAATTTAAAAAAGCAATTATACTGGGCGTTATAGAAGTAGGCGCAATTGGGGTTGCTTGGGGTATTTTCCCAGCGGTCTTTTCACATATTTTCACTTCGAATCGAGGTGTTGAAGTATTAAATAATGCCAATAATGCGAATTTCACAGAGAATTTGAAATTATATTTAAGTTTTGTGCAAGAGGATTTACTTGCTGATGTGTCGCTACCAATCTTTATCGGTGTGTTAATTGGCTGTATTATTCTACTTTGTGTGCAAAGCAAGACCTTAATTAATCGAGTGACTTTCTTACAAATTGCAATGATTATTCTGCCTATGGGCTTATATATCTTTCTCGTTCAAGATTTATCTCATTATCATACCGCCCGCTACATTTACCCAATTTATTCAGTCGTCGCTGTGGCGGTTGTGTTAGTGATTTACTTTTCCCTGCGGGCGATTTTAAGTAAGCCTTGGAGTACTGCCATGACCATTCTTGGTTTAAGTTTAATCGTCTTACTTGGTTTCAAGCGTGAGACAGTTTACTTTCAATATTCAGATCAAGGGGCTTTAACACAAAGTATTCTTGAAAATCCCACCAATTCGGCGATGGTCTTTAGTGCTTCACGCTGGCAAATCGCAGAATACTCACCCCAACTCGCCTTACATGATGAGGTCTATCCTATGATACTGGAGTCGACAGACGCTAGTGACATGCCTGTGATGGAGGCGCATGACCTAGGTGAGCCTTTAACGATTTATACTAATAGTACGCAACTTAAGCAAGAAGACTTAATCCAATCAGTCTTAGAGAAGTATCAGTTAACTGATTACAAAGTATTGCATCAAACGAATGATTTAATTGTTTATTATTTTGAATAATATACACAATGCGAGTGGTCTACGGTTCACTCGTGTTTTTTTGTAAAAAAAAGAAGCCTTCGGGCTCCTTTTAGTGATGTTTGCGTATCGCTTTTAGCATCATAATATTGTCTTCAAAATCATATTCGACAACATCAATGAGTGCTGACAAAACATCGACATGGAATTCGTCATCTCTTAAACCTAATAGGTCTTCGTAATAATCTTCCACTTCGGGTTGTTGAGTTGCTCGGAACTTTTCGATAACAAAATCGAGGTCGGAAGGTTCTGAATCGACCTGACCTGTGATTGTTATTTCACTTTGATGATCAAAGAGTCCAAAGTGAATGTTTGCCTGTGTCATACCACTGTTATAAAAGTAATCCAATAACTCATTCATAATCAACTTAATCTTTCGATATTCTCTCACGCATCTCTTTCCTTTCCCTAATTCCGTCTAGGACAGGTACAACAGTAGCTGCCACGAAACCTCCAGCAAAGCCATTGTTATACAAGTTTAAACCTGCATGAGTTATACCCGTATTCGGTACTAACCCTGCATGTAATAATCCTACCAGAATTCCGGCCTTCCATCCATAGTGGCCTGCGATTGGAGCCAAAGTTGTTCCAAATAAGGCCGAAAGAAGTGATGCTGTTGAACTAGGTTCGTCTACTGCCATCATAACTTGCATGGCGAATATCCCAATTACAACGGGTGTTACGTTAAAGATATGCTTACCAAACGTACCAAAACCAATAACCGTTAAAACGCCACCTATCACGGCTCCTTCAAGCGTACCACCTACAACCCAAACATAAGCTAAAGAGGCTAGACCTAAGACACCCATATTAATAAAGGTTAAGCCAACTCCATAATCCGTCACGAAGTCTGAGATTAAACGCCCTGAATCTTTCTTAAATATCCCATATCCTTTGAAAGACTTACCATTTAACATGAAACCCATAACAAGTAAAAAGAGTGAAAAGGCCACGAAGAATGCTTCAACTTCGATAATGGAATGAGTTTGTATAATCGGATCATAAGTCGTCGTTAAGTCAAATACTCGCATAATACTCGCGATAATCATACCTAAAACTCCAGCCGTAAAGCCCATATTATACAAATTATATCCTTGGTGAAAACGTAAGAAACTTGATCCCATTGGATGAATCGTAAAACCAATGAAGACTCCAACCAAAACTCCTAAAGGAACACTAACCCAATATGACAAACCTTGTCCAAAGGTAATAATACTTACAACTGGTGCTAAAGTCGTTGCAAATAACGATGTAAGTAGAAAATTACCTATCGGCATATTCCGATATTGACTATAAAGCAGTGTTCCTAGTGTTATCGGAATTGAATTATATAAATTTTTACCAAAAAAGGCGAAGCCCATAACTGTAAATAAAGCCGCTACTAATGGGCCAGTTATCTTTGTAGAAAATCGCTTAATTGCCATCGCATTAATCAACATCAGTAAACCAGCGTTGACAAAAGTTGCACCGATTCCCCCTACTTCAAAGTAATCCGTAATCAGATTACTCGGTGAGGTTAAAATAGCTAAGAAACCATCCCATACTTGATTTAATGGATCTACTAACAAACCAAATATGATAAATATAAAAGAAACTAAGTATAAAAAATTGGCCTTGACTGAATCTTTAGTGAAAAAATATTGAGTTAATTTTGCGTTCATATTTGTTTTTTCAACCTCTTCTCCCATCCGAAGCCTCCCATAAAATCCTAATACAAATATATTACCAATTCTCAATCTTTATCACAATAATTAAATATAAAAAAACACTCAATAGACACTTTTAAACTTGCTTCATATTTTAGTTATAATAAGGTTACGAATTTTATGTATAAGAAAGGAGGATGAGGATGAGGATGAACATTACAGTTTATTGCGGCTTGAACCCTAGTAAGAATCCGAATATTAGCTTAGCAGCTACTAGATAAGGAACTTGGGTTGGACAACAAGGTCATCCGCTCGTTTACGGTGGAAGTATGAATGGTTTAATGGGATTTGTTGCGGACACAGTATTAGAAGAGAACGGCGATGTCCAAGGAATCATCCCAGAAGTGTTGCGAGAGATCGAAACGAAGCACCTCAACGTTCAGAATATGGAGATTGTTCAAACAATGCCCAAGGGAAAAACTCGGATGATTGAGCTCAGAGACGCCTTTATTGCCCTCCCTAGTGGGGTTGGGACTTTAGAAGAAATTTCAGAAATCGTCTCTTTAACTCGCATTGGACTCATTAATAAACCAACTGTTTTTTACAATGACGACGGCTATTATGAGGCTCTGAAGGAGCAGTTTGACCGCATGGTGCAAGAAGAGTTCCTTAAACTTGAAGTCCGAGAAACGTTCCTCTTTTTTGAATCGCTTCAAGAGATTGAAACGTTCATTCGTGAACATTCATAGGGGGATGTGTCCTTGAGACTTTCTCAGGGACATTAAAGTGGGAATTGGGTCTCTGAAATTTTCTCAAGGACATTTCAGCCTCAAAATTACAATTATTTAAAACAAAAGACGACCCAACACTTCAATTGTTGGGCCGTCTTGTTTTATACGCAGGGGTTGGTCGTAACCTCTAGATTAAAACTTGCGAATATGTTTATCTAAGTAAAATTTATGTTTAATTTCTAAAAAGCGCTCGAATTCAATCAGTATATGATATAAGAGTGCGCGCGTTTCAAATTCTTCTCGATTTTTGGGTAAATCGCTGCTCCGGTAATAGCTATATAATTCACTTATACTTTCTAATAAACCTTTCCCACTATTTGTTTGCGCAAATTCATCTGAAGTGAGTTTAAACATATTTGCTAAGGTTGTATTTTGTTCAGTTCTTAATGAAATGTGTTGCAGGGAATCAATCATCCGTTTTAATATATCTGCTTGTCTAGATCGCATTTGAGCGTAGCGAATAAAGTAATCGTCTTTAGTGAATATTTGATTCTCATATTCGGACAAAGCCAGTTGTCTGAAATCTTCTATAGACGTATTGACATGCTCTACTTCAGCCCGAATTAAAGGTATATCAAAATCATTTTCAAGTAATCTTTGATTTATTAATTCCAATACGACGCGGAAGTTTTCTTCAATTTCTTTAATTCCTTTTTTTAATTTTAGTTTCTGATTTGGCATCCATAAATTAAATAAAATCGCCATACCAGCGCCAATCACCATAATTAGCACACCATTGAGTTGCCACTGCCACGACACACTTTCTGCGATGACAAAATGCGTGACTAAAACTGAAATCGGTGCAATGGCAGCTTGAAGATTCATCCTGTAAGCAACTGGAATAAATATGAGTAAATACAGGCCAAATGCCCAGACTTGAAACCCAAATATTAAAAATATGACGGTCGCAATCGCAAAAGCAAGTACCGTAGCGATTAAATAAGTCAGGGAAATCTGACGAGACGCTTTACGTGTATCTAGCAAAGTTAAAATCGTAATAATTCCTGTCGCCAGTGAGTTCTCTAAGCCGATAAATTTAGCGATGTAAATCGCGATGGTGGCCGCCAGTGTAATCTTTATTGTCCGAAGTCCAAGTGACATCCAATCCCTCCATTACATTATGACTTTCTTTTATATATAATAGCATGTATACCACATTTTATATAGGAGAGGTACTTACAATGATTTTTGAATATGAACATTTAATTCAGTTTTATGAAACAGATGCAATGCGCATTGTGCATCATTCCAATTATTTGCGTTGGTTTGAAGAAGCCCGTCTCGTTTGGTTATCTGAGATTGGCTACAGTTATAAGCAAATGGAAGACGAAGGCATCATGATTCCAGTACTTTCTGCTCAAGTTGAATATAAACAAATGCTTGCTTTTGGCTCAACGGCTATCATTCGATTGCGAATATCTCACTTTACACCTGTTAGAATGACAGTTGAATATAAAGTATATAATAAAGAAACGGGCGATTTAACAACGACAGGATCAACATCGCATTGTTTCCTAGATGCCGAAACTCAGCGTCCACTTTCTTTAAAACGTAATCATCCAGATATTCTTGCAGCATTTGAAAAAGCACAAGCAGATTCAAAAGAAGACTAAAGATAATAAAAGTATAGCGCTCAGCGTGACACCATCTGGTGTCATGGCTAGGCGCTAAATTGTGTTGGAAAATATTTTTATTCTGTATTAATTTTTACAAAAAAAAGACGAATCCGAAGATCCGCCTTAACTATTATTTACGCACGTTTTTGGTAAGTTCCTTCAGACGTGTTGATGATTAACGCTTCTCCAACTTCGATGAAGTCAGGAACGTTGACTACTAAACCAGTTTCCATTGTTGCTGGTTTACCAGATCCTGTTACTGTTGCACCTTTAATTGATGGTTGAGTTTCTTTTACTTTTAAAGTAACAGTTTGAGGTACTTCAACCCCGATAACTTCAGAACCGTAGAATTGGATTTTTACTTCCATATTTTCTAATAAGTATAATAACTCATCTTCAATTGAATCTACTGGTAATTCATATTGTTCATATGATTCTAAGTCCATGAAGTAAGCTATTTCGTCCATGCTGTATAAGAATTGAACATCTTTTGTTTCAAGGAAAGCACGTTCGAATTTTTCATCCGGACGGAAAGTTGTATCATAAGTCGCACCAGAGCGAACGTCACGTAATTTCATACGCATAACTGTATTCCCTTTACCTGGTTTATGGTGACTTGCGCTTAATACTCGAATTAATTTTCCATCTTGAATAAATGTCATACCTGCTTTTAAATCTGCTGCAGAAATCATTTCACATTCTCCTTTTATTGTCTCTAAAATATTCCTTCCCATTATAGCATAAAATTCCTTATGATATCGCTATCCTATAAAAAAATCATTTAATAACAACTAAAATTGTGATAGACTAACTAAAAATGAACTTTAGATGAGGGATACATTAAAATGAATTTAGATAATTTATTCAATACTAACTTAACTAAAATTAAACCCAATGCCATTCGGGCCTTCGATGAAAGTGCGTCCCAAGTTGAGGGTATCATCAAATTAACGCTCGGCCAACCAGATTTTAATACGCCTGAACATGTTAAAGATGCTGGAATCAAAGCCATTCAAGACAATCAAACCGGTTATTTATCGACACCTGGAGATAACCGATTACGTCAAGCTGCCGCAAATTTCGTTAAAGAAAAGTACGATTTAGATTATCAATGGGAAGACGAAGTCATTGTAACTGTTGGGGCGACTGAATCGCTATCGACGGCACTTCAATCGATTTGTAATTCTGGAGATAAGATTATTGTACCCTCTCCTTACTTTACTTTATATTCTTCAATTATTTACTTAGCCGGTGGTGAACCAATTGAAGTGGATACAGCTGCCAATGATTTTGTTATGTCACCAGAGATGTTAAAAGATACTTTAGAAGAGCATGGTGATGCCGTTAAAGCAATCATCTTAAATTATCCGACCAATCCAACGGGAGTAAACTGGACGGAAGAAGATGCAAAAGCTTTCGCAAATGTACTGCGTGATCGACCAATATTTGTCATTAGTGATGAAATATACAGCGAATTAGTTTACGAAGAAGAGCACGTATCGATTGCGAAATACATTCGTGAGCAAACAATTGTGATTAATGGTGTATCTAAATCTCATGCGATGACAGGCTGGCGTGTAGGGCTCCTTTTTGCCCCAGCGAATATTATGAGCCAATTAGTTAAAGTGCACCAAAATCTTGTCACCACAAACTCAACGATTTCTCAATTAGCTGCTCGTGCAGCGTTGGAAAATGGCATGAACGACGCTCAACCGATGCGAGAAAAATATGTGATGCGCCGTGATTATATTTATGATTTTATGACACGCTTAGGTTTCAAAATCGTTAAGCCAAGTGGCGCATTCTATATGTTCGCGCGTATTCCAGAAGATTTGGAACAAAATAGTATGGACTTTTGTCTAGACTTAGCTCATTCAGCTGCCGTTGCTTTCGTACCGGGATCTGCCTTTGGTATCGGAGGCGAAAGTCACGTTCGCCTTAGCTATGCTGCAAGTATCGATGATATTAAGGAAGCGATGCGACGTTTAGAAGTATTTGTCAAAGAGAAACGCGAAAACAAATAAAAAATTAAAAGATTACTAGATTTAGAGAATCCTCTTTTCTAGTAATCTTTTTTCCAGCTTAACTTAAGTCAATGCCCGACGTCTTCTTTACTTGTAAACTTAATCTATACAATAAAGGGAGAAATAACATGCAAACAACACAAAAACGAGAACTATCTATGCGGCAATGTCACGAAAACTTCTCACTACTCGTAGCTTGGTTGCGACTGCTTTATACAGCTACTTTAGCAATGCCGATCGGTTATTTACTTTAGATTAGTGTCAATTTAGAAAGTATCGTTATCCAATCAAACGCGAATTTAGACGTTTTACTGCTGTCAATCGCTGTCGGGGAACGGGCTTTTAGCTTAATTTGGGGCTTTGGATTAATTATTATCGGCTTGCTTTTGTTAGTTCTAGCCTATGTCGTATTGAAAGCAACACCGATTCATAAAGTAATTGGTTATTTATTATTACTGCCTGGTGTGAGCTATATTATCATGCATACTTTAACTTTACTCGGACCAGACATGACAGCTCTAGCTTCACAATTATAAGGCTTTTTAGCGGTCCCGATGGCTTTAGGCGAATTGGGTTTGGCACTTTAGTTTATCTTCAAAAAAGGCATGGCTCTTAAGGTTCAACCAGCGCTTAATGCTGCTTAATGATTCTGGTTTCATTCCAAGTGAACTAGCCAATTGATGTTGGGGAACGCGGTCAATGAGATCAGGACGAGTATCTAATAAATTTAAGTAACGTTCTTGTGGTGAGGCGCTAATGAAACGGGCATTATTATCTTGAATGTTTGCTAGGTCTTCTTTCATGAAGCCTCGCGTAAATACAATTAATTTAATTTATTTTTGAAACATCACATCTTCATTAATAATATCACCGACGATCAATACAGAATCTTCGACACATTCAATTGAATACTCTGAAGGGATCCTCTAGGTATAACTTTTATAATTAATCGCTGTCTGTTTCTCCGTGTAGAGAAATTATAAGTGTTTTCTTCACCGGCTTCATCAATCGCAAACTGCCTTAAACAGCCTTGTAACACGAAGTAACATTCTTTTGATACATCACCTTGCCTAAGGAGTATTGTTCCTTGTTTGTATGTTCTTACATCGATTTCGGAGCTTAGTTGTTCGACTTCTGCTTGAGTTAAAGTAAATCCGTTCAAAATTTCGGTTAAATAATCAGTCATTCCTTCACCTTCTCCCACTCTATTATTCACCCATCTATTACCACATTCAAATCGAGTAGGAGACTAGCCATTATTTGACTAGTCGACCTCTCACACCACCGTGCGTACGGTTCCGTACACGGCGGTTCAATACCTTGCGTAAGCAGACTCTACCAATTCGCTTAGTGGAACTAAGCCCCATTGGTGGAGTCTTT
>NZ_JBGQQZ010000011.1:0-49870 GCF_045528575.1 Ruoffia sp. FAM 24228 | reverse complement strand
ATGAGACTAAAAAGTTTTTCTTTAGCTTAGAAAATCGATTAAAATATTTTAATTTCGATAAAGTGATCCAAAATTGAAAAATAACGACTAGAATAACTCAATATTTAAAAGTATGAATTATTCAGGATTATTATTAAATATTAAGTTTGATTATTACGAAGTAATATTATATTTGATGAGTTTTATAACAGCCTTTTTATGTAGCTATTCAATAATATATAGCGTTCAATTAATTGGACTTTCAATAAGAATTCGTTTTATTTCCGTTAAATATTAACAGGACCTCTAATATAGTGACCCCAAAAGTTAGACTAAAAATCTAACCTTTGGGGGTCGGCTCATAACGAGGTCTTTTTTTATACAAGAAAAGGATAGTGATACAACTATTGGACTTAATGACACCAGATCTAATGATTAAACTTGAACGAGCCCTTATGGAAAGCAGTCAACTGGCACACGTGATGTGTGGTATATAAATTATTCAGACACCTTAGGGTGTCTTTTTGTTTATTGATTTTTTTAGGATGCGACATTTTATAACCGGCTAATTTATTTTAGTTCATTATATTTTGTGGCTTTTTATTTTTGAGGTGATTTATATCTCTACTACTTTAGAAACTTTAAGAATATTGGCACACAGTAATACCGAGTCTTTAATAAACATGAATGATCGTGATGTCTTTTATAATTCATGGGTGTGGAGAAAGAAGCGTTATGAAATTGTGCAGCGTGATAATCAAGAGTGTCAAGTATGTAAAGATGATGGCGAAGTTACACTGGCTACATCAACGCATCCGCTCATCGTACATCACATCAAACCATTAGAGTATCATCCTGACTTGAAGCTAGACGATGACAACCTCATCACAGTGTGTATCGCATGTCACAACAGCATACACACAAGCACAGCGCACAAGGTGTGGGACGACGAGTGGTGGTAGTAAAGCGTGTTACACACATAAAACAATGTTTCACAGACAATTTACCTGTGCATAAGTGCTATAAACGTTTATATAACAGCGTTTTAACGGGATGCCCCTAAAAAATGTTTCACAAGATTTTATTTGCGTTACAGCGGGCGGCTCTCTTCTCTGAGGATATTTTTATGTTTCACAATGTTTCACAGACGGGGGCAAATGACAGAAAGGAGAGAAAAAATGGCAATTTCTTTATCGAAGTTGAAAAGTGATTTGTTGGAAAGAATTGACACAGATAATTTAATTGAAGTTGAGAAAGTCGAGCGTTACTGCGATTTAATCAAGTTATACCGTCGTATCGAACGTGAGATTCGAGAAGATGAGCTAACAAAGACAACAACTAATGCGTCACAAGAGTTCGAAAAATCAAATCCACTTTTAAACGACTTAAAATCTTTGAATTCTCAAATTAATACCACTGGCAACACGATTAAGTTTAAACGAGAAAGTAAAAAACCAGACCTCTCCACTGTGCCAGTAAGCAAGAAAGTTAGTTTAATTTGATATCCCATCCATTCGTTGATGAGTATATAGACCAGTGGAAGAATGGAGAGATAATACTTAATCAAGATCGCATCGATTTAATAAATTATTTAGAAAACGTCGTGCTTGTAATGGATGTTTATTTTGATGAAAAGCAAATTGATGATTTTGTTTCATTTGCTGAAAAGTGGTTTTTTAAATTACAACCATTCCAGAAATTTTTAATCTGTTTTGTTTTCTTATACTTTGATAAAGATGACCCCGTCTTTGAAATATTTTTCTGGACAATGGCGAGGGGTGCAGGAAAGAACGGGCTTATTTCAGTGATGTTGGCTTATTTTGTGAGTAGCTTGCATGGCGTGTCTGAGTACAATGCTGCGGTTATCGCCAATAGTGAACGACAAGCGAAAAAGTCTTTCATGGATATACACAATATGTTGAAGCGTAATCCTATGCTTATCGACAAAGAAGTAGGCGAGTTCAGGAATGGCTTAGCACAAATAACGAATACGGAAACACTTAGCACCATTGAGTATTTAACGAGTAATGCAGATACCAAAGACTCATTTGCTCATGGTGTGGTTATTTTTGATGAAATACATCGCTACGAAAATTATGATGCGATAAACGTGCTAACAGATGGACTTGAAAAGGTACAACCGCCTAGAACGTTCCAAATTAGCACCAATGGTTATGTACGTGATGGCGTCTATGATAAAGAGTTAGAGAAAGCAAGAAAGATTCTAAAACATAAGAAGTTCGAGAGTCGCATGTTCCCTTGGATATGTACACTGGACGATAAGTCGGAAGTTGAAAAGGAATCCAATTGGGAAAAAGCGAACCCTATGTTTCATGAACCTCTAAGTAGTTACGGTGAAGGGTTATTGAGGACCGTTCGTAATCAGTGGGGAGAAGTACAACGTGGCGAGCGGAATAAGTCTGAATGGCTAACGAAGCGGATGAACGCACTTGATGTGGAAACAGAAACATCGGTAGCCACGCGCGAAGAAATTCGAGCAACCAACCGTGACCTGCCAAATGATCTAGCAGATTTCTATGCAGTTGGCGGATTAGATTATGCTTCACTAAAAGACTTTGCTTCCGTGGGATTATTGTTTAAGCGAGATGATGAGTATATATGGATAACACATTCATTCATTCGTCAAGAATTTTTGGATAACTACAATCTAAGTATTTCAAAACAAATACCAAAATGGGAACGTGACGGATTGCTGACAGTCGTTGATGAACCAACCATCGACATACAGCATATTGCGAATTGGTTTGTGGACATGAGAGAAATATACGACTTTAACATGATTGTCGGCGACACCTATCGTATGGACTATGTAAGGGGTGCTTTGGAAGCCGAGGGGTTTGAAGTAGATTTCGTCCGACGAGCAAAATCCATTGAAGCGACTACTGCTCCGCAAATTGAAGTAGCTTTTGCGAATCACAAAATCATTTGGGGCAAGAACCCATTGATGAATTGGTACACAAACAACGTTTATGTAGCAAGGGATAAATTTGGCAATATGATGTATGAAAAGAAAGATGAAAATCGCCGTAAGACCGATGGTTTTATGGCTTTTACGCATGCCTTTTGGAAAGGTAGCGAAGCATTCCCCGAAGCGCCAGAAGAGTTTGTATTTGATGACTTTTGGGATTAAACATTGTCCTGAGCAAAGACATTAAACTGCTTAAATAACCCATTAGGAGGTGTGGATTAAATGCTGATTTTCGACAATTGAAAGGAGTAGTGATCCATGTCTCCCTTACTTGGGGTTATAAGTAAATTTATATTGAAAGCAGGTGGAGCAGATTGGATTAATAAACCGAATTAAAGCCATGTACACTGGTGTACCTTATGACACAAGCATAAGTACGATTCCCGTCTCAGAGTGGGATGACATCATGTACAGTTACAGTGATACACACTTGAGGCAATCCGCCTTAGATACTGTTATTGGAAAGATTAAAAATACGAGTAGTTTAATTAAGTTTGATACAAAGGATGAAATATTAAACCATAAACTCAATGTTAAACCCAACGACAACGAAAACAAGTCCGACTTTAGAAACAGAGTTATCGACCTCATGTTGCTGGAGGGGGAGTGTTTAGTTGTTCGTGTAAAAGGAAATCTGTATGTTGTGGACAGTTTCTCAGTTGATGGGCGTGAGTTTGAAGATAGGACTTACAAGGATATTGTTATTGGTGAAGTGGTTTTAAAAAAACAATTTAAATCGAAAGATGTTTTTCATTTTCGATATACCAATGATAAATTAAAAAAATTCTTGCGAGATTTAGATGAATCATATGCAAAGTTGTTCTCGCGACTTATTGAAGTACATATGCGAAATAATCAGATACGAATTTATGCTGAGTTTGCTCAAGGTAAAAAGGATGATAAGTCTCAGCAAAAATACAGAGAGTTTTTGCGAGGTATGGAAGATAAAATTCGCAATGATTCTGTTGCAGTTATTCCAACTCAAAAAGACTGGAAGCCTACTGAAAATGCCCAAAATTATGAGTCACGTTCAATCAAAGAGGTTGGCGACTTGGAAAACATGTATGTCCGACAAGTGGCAAATATATTGCAAGTACCACCCTTGTTGTTTAGTGGTGAGTTAGCAGATGTGAGCCAACATAAAGATAGCTATATTAAAGATTGTATACGGCCACTTATGCAAGTTTTGGCAGATGAAGTCAATGCAAAGTATTTCAGCCTCAAAGAATACATGAACGATGGCGGTGTTAAGGTTAACGCGGTTCACGCGTTATTTAATAGTGAGTTTGAAATGGGTAATGCCACCGAAAAAATGATTGGTAGTGGAGTTTGGACCATTGACGATATCTTAGAGCTTCAAGGTAAAGAACGAGAGAATAACATTGTGACCACGCAACGTTATTTGACGAAGAATATGGCACCAATCCGAGAGGATGGAACCGTGGATGATGGAAAGTCGGCTAATTAGCGGGCTTATTTTTATTGAAAGGGGTTGAATATGTGAACGACAAATTGAGAAAAATGGCAAGAAATATTAAACCGAAAATATCAAATGAAGTAATTGACAACAAATTAGTTATTACTTTATCCGGATCAGTTGGAGAACCTTATTGGTTTGATGACAAAGAAGAAGATTTTATCAACGAACAACGAGTTAAGTCATTGGTTGGTGATAGTAAGCAAGATATTATCATCAAATTAAATTCACCCGGTGGAGATGTGTTTGAGGGCATTGCTACTTACAACTACTTAAATGAGTTAGATAACCACGTAACTATTGAAGTCACGGCATTAGCAGCAAGTGCAGCATCTATCATTGCAATGGCTGGAGATGAAATTGTTATGTGTATGGGCAGTCAAATGATGATTCATGAGGCAAGTACAGTGACGTGGGGGAATAAAGCAGACCACTATAAAACAATCAATGCATTAGAAACTATTGATAGTTCTATCGTGAGTGTGTATGCGGAAAAAACCGGAATTGATCGTGATGAAATCACGGATTGGTTGAGTGGAGAAACGTGGTTCACTGCCGAAGAGGCGGTTGAAAAAGGAATTGCGAATGCGCTAAAAGAGCGTCCTAAACCAATTGAAAACAAAACAGTCACAGTTCAAGTCGATGGCGAAGCGATAGCTAATAAAGTTATTGCGCATTTTGAAAATAAATACGGCATTAGTGCCAGCGAACCTAAAACAGGTTTAAGTAAAATATTTGGAGGGAAAAAATAATATGGATAAATTTAAAGATACAGTAGGAGATTTACGCGTAAAATTTCAGGGGGCTCTGAAAGACGAAGATACAACACAAGAAGAACAACTTGAGATTATGGAAGCTTATTACAATGCTATCTCGGAGGAAAAGGCTGAGCAGGTACGTAATGAATACGAAGAGTTAAAGAATGTTACGGATAACAACATTTTGGCATCACGTGGTATCCACGTACTGACTGCCTCAGAAGCTAAGTATTATAACGAAGTTGAGAAAACAGGGAAGTTTCCAGCGGATGAATTATTGCCAGAAACAGTTATCGAACGTGTGTTTGATGACATCCAACAAGACCGTCCTTTATTAAAGCTTATTCGTTTCACACCTGGCGTAGGTCGTCAAAAAGTCATTACATCAAAGCGTTTTGGTAAAGCTGTATGGGGTCCATTACACCGTGATTTAGAAGGTCAATTAGATATGACGTTTGACGCAACAGAAACTGAGTTACGTTCACTAACAGCATTCTTCTTAATCTCTAATGACACATTAGATTTGGGTGCACGTTGGATTGACCGTTACATCCGTCTATGCTTGCAAGAAGCTATCTCAGAAGCGTGGGAAGAAGCGATTGTAACAGGTACAGGTAATAACGAGCCGATTGGTTTACTTAAAGATTTAGATGCACCAGTTGTGGGCGGTGAGTACGCAGATAAAGAAGCGAGCGGTACGTTAACGTTTGCAGACGCGAAAGCTATGGTTAAAGAATTTGGTCAAATTCTAAAAGATTTATCAAGTTACACTGTTAATTACACAGATTTGTCTGGCGACCCACAAACACAAACTAAACAACGTAAAGTAGCAGGTAAAGTGAAGTTGATTATTAACCCAGCTAATTACTATGATATCGTAACGAAAGTAACAACGCAGAATGCCAATGGTGTATTTGTATCGAACTTCCCATTCATTCCGCAATTAAACATTATTGAGTCTGAATTTGTGCCAGAAGGCAAACTGATTGCTTTCTTAGATGGTGAATACGATGCTCAAGCTGCATACCAAAACCGAATCTATGTGTATAAAGAAACGTTCGCAATGAAGCGTGCAACTTTATACGCAATTGATGTATTTGGAGATGGACGTCCAACGAACAACGATTCAGCGAAAGTTTACGACATCGCTATTCCAGTTGAAGAAGATACTGAAACACCTTAGGGGGTAATTGAGAATGGCAATTTATAAAACGATTGAACGATTTGACGATAAAAACGGACATGGCGGTGTGTATGAGGTCGGTGACTTCTATACACACTCTAACCGATTTGAATCATTATCAACGGATAATAACAAATCAAAACGTCCATTTATCAAAGAGTTGACAGTGGCTGACCTGAAAAGCGAATTAACTAAACTAGATGTTGAGTTTGATACTAAAGCGAATAAAGCAGAATTAGAAGAGATATTATCAGATGAATTAAAAAAGTAGGTGAGGCATATGGAAAGCGTTGATTACAATCAATGGCATGAAGAGCTTCAACTTTATCTCAAGTCTACAAATGATGACGAAAAAAATATTATCAATCTACTAAAGCGCGGACATGCATACGTTCAAGGAATGTGTGGCAAATTTGAATTAGATCATATCCAAGGCAGAAACCTTGTATTCAACTGGGTACGATTTGAATACAATGGCCACTCTGAACATTTTGACAGTTCATTTGCTGACGAGTTATCTCGATTAAGTTTTGAATTATGGGAGCCAGAAGGTGATTTAGATGTTAAAGAAACCTGAAATTATCCAACAAGTCTATAACGATGGTTTAGTCGAATTGATAAAACGAACGCAAAAAACAGATGATTATGGCACGCCAATCGGCGGAGTTGATAAAGTGACAATTGATAAAGTTTGGTTTAGGGATTTGTCACTCACTGCAACAGATACTTTTTACGCCCACGCGGATGACACTGACTTAACAAGTAAGGTTTCAGTGCGCGGGAAAATGAAAATAAGTACAAAATGGTTAGCAGTAATAGATGATACCGAACATGAAATTTATCGTACTTACTACAATCCGAAAAATAAAGAAACTGAAATATCGCTGATGGAGGTGTCTGATGAGTAAAAAAGATTTAATTTATCAGGCACTGAAATCTATTGAGGATAATTCATTTTATGGCTGGACTGATTACGCGAAGTTTCCACGTTGTGTATTCTATTTAGTATCGCATAGCAGTAAAAAACTATCGAATAAACGTCACTTACAGCGACTATCTTATCAAGTGAGCTACTATTCAGATTATCCATTAAATGTCGAGGATGACGCCGAATTATGGCGAATTATTGATGCTTTGGAAAGTTCCGGGTTAATCACTAACGACTGGCGAGAAGTGATAGATAGAGATACTGATAAAAACAGAACAATCTATCATTATTGGTTGGAGGTGCGCTAATTGGAGGTATTCGGCTTTGATGAAGTGGCTCAAGATATGGATATTTTGGATGCAAAATCAAGTCAAGCAAAAGTCGCTATGCATGACATAGGTGACAAAATGACCGACAGAGCAAAAAGTAGTTTTAAAGCAGTGCTTACACAGCGTACAGGACAAGGGGCAAGTGGTATCCAAAATGAAAAAACAGATGATGACGTTGTGATAGGATGGTCCGCTCGACCGGAACTGCATGGATATTTTCATGAGATTGGCACTTATAAAGACCCGCCCAAGCCCCACTTGAGACCGGCTTTTGATGAAATGGAGAATGATTTTGTCAGACAAGTACAAGAAGCAATTACTTAGTAAGACTAGCTAAAAGGCTAGTCTATTTTTATATTTAAAATTAGGAGGAATAAAATGGTAGCAACTTATACAAAACAAGCACTATTAACAGGTGCAGGTGCGATATTCTTAGACTTTATGGAAACAGAGGACACACCTAACACTGCCCCTACTTATGCTGGGGCAGTAATGGAAACACCGTCTTTAGAGACAGTAAACGCTCAACTAGAACTATCTGAAAACAGAGTATTTTTATCTAATATCTTACATTCAGATTTATCAGCAGTGCAATCTGCAACAATCCCGGTAACAGCCGGTTACTTCCCTCGAGGCTTTGCTGAGGAGGCTCAAGGGATGGTCAAAGTTGGCGGTGGATGGGCTATGCCAACAAATCCTAAAAAGAAACCTTTCAGAATGGCTATCCCATTCACGGATGAGAACGGCGATGAGTTAATCGTTAACTTCCCTAAATGTACTTTAGCGCCAGTAAATATCGAAGGGTCTACAAGTGGACAAGATGTGACTCCGCAAATGAAAACATTCAACGTTACTGGATTGCCTTTGGTTTATAAAGCTGACGATGGAAATAACTTCGTTTTCTATCAACTAGACATGGCGGATGAAGAAAACAAAACGACATACGATCGTGACAAGCTTTTAGAAAATGGCTGGTTTGATGAAACAAGCTTAACGGCCAACGAGAAAACAGAAACGCCTTAGGAGGTAGCTGGATGTCAATATTTACGAAATCACTTAAAACATTTAAATCGGATATTTTAGGTGAAGAAAAAGAATTCAAAATAAATTTGGCTATTCAAGCAAATTTAAAAAGTGACCACGGATTGACAGTGAAAGATTTAAGCGCTGAAGATGTGCTAGATGAAGATGTTGCTAAGTTTGTGCACGCTACATTAAAAGCGAATGGTATGGAAACGTCTTTAGAAGACATTATGGACAACGTTGCACCATATGAACTTTTTGAGTTTATGACTAGCTACAATATGGTCAATAACGAAAATTTTACTTTGGCGACGAATCGTCTGAAAGACAAATCAGAACAGAAGAAAACACAGGAGAAAGTGACACCAATCAAGAAATAGATTGGGATTACATGTACTTCTGTTGTAGGGAATTTTTTAATATGACCATGCAAGAATTTCTGTTCGAGCATAACTTAGACCAAATTGTTGACTTGATTAACCGTCACTTTGAGTTCCACGGAGCGAAGAAAACGGAAGATGATGTGGTTGATGATACAGGTAAGAGCGCGAGGGAATTCTTTAGTTTTTAAAGAAGTTCCCTCTTTTTTTATTTATTGAGGGAAGGAGGAATAATATTTGACAATAAGAGAAGCAGGTGTCCGACTCACGTTACAGGGCGAAGCAGCGTACCGTGCGGGCATAAAAGGTATCTCTCAAGAGATGAGAACACTAGCGACTGAATCGAAACTGACTATCGCGCAATTAGGTAATAACGCAAGTACGACAGATACGTATAGCGCTAAAATGAAATCGATGGGCAACGAGATTCAAATGGCATCACGACAAACTGAAGTGCTAAAAAATCGACAAAGTGATTTACCGCGTGTTCAGAAAGAAATTTCGAGTGCGTTAGATGGTACAAATAAAGCGTATAAAGAGTCTTCAGACAGAACAAAAGAATTGCAGAAGCAATATGAGACATCTATTGGCGTGAGCGGGCGGTATTCTAAAGAAACGATAGAAATCAAAGAAGCGCTAGATGCATCAAAAGAAGAAACTAAACTACTCGAAGCAGAAGTTAATAAATTATCTAGTGCTTACAGTAAAAACGAAAAAGAACTGGCGAAACTACCTAACGAATTAGCAAAAGCAGAATTAGCCACGCAAGAATTGCGAAATGAAACGCAACGATTGCATGAAGAATATCGTAATGCAGGTGGTCGATTAGCGGATACATCTAAAAAATGGCGTGATGTTGGTAAATCAATGGTCACTGTGGGAGGACAAATGTCCCAAGCAGGAGATTGGATGACTACACGATTTACTCTACCAATTGTCGCAGGATTCGGAGCAGCGATAAAGACTGGCTTGACCTTTGACCAACAAATGAGACAAACTGCTGCAATCGCTGGATTGACAGCCGAAGATTTAACAACGGCAGGCGGGGCGTACGAACAATTAAGAGAACAAGCGATTCAGTTAGGTGCCGATTCTATCTTCGGAGCGACTGATGTCTCAATTGCTCAAGAAATGATGGCGTCTGCAGGATTGGAAGTTACTGAAATTATTGGAGCAATACCCGGCGTAATGGATTTAGCGGCCGTTTCTGGAAAAGACATGGCTTTAGCTTCACAAGCAGTAGCAACAGCCATGAATCAATTTGGGTTAGAAGCATCCGATGCTACGCATGTAGCGGACGTATTTGCAAGAGCAGCTGCGGATACAAATGCGGAAACGCATGACATGGCAGAAGCCCTAAAATTCGCGGGTAACGTATTAGGCCCAATGGGTATTCAATTTGAAGAAGCAGCGGCCGCGATTGGTATCATGTCGAATGCAGGTATCACTGGTTCGATGGCTGGTACTGCTTTACGTGGTGCGTTTACTCGATTAGCTAATCCGACAAAGCAAGTTTCGGAAGCGATGGCGGAATTAGGTTGGTCAGCTTATGATGCTGAAGGTAATATCAAACCTCTATCTCAAATGATTCCTGAATTACGTGAAAGTTTAGTTGGATTAACAAACGAACAACGTGATCAATATCTAGCAAGTATTTTTGGAACAAACGCACTATCAGGAATGTTAGCTTTAGTAAATTCAGCTCCCGGTGAATTAGAGGCCTTAACAGCCTCGTTAGAAAATTCAGAAGGTGCAGCTAAATCAATGGCTGAGGTTATTAATTCGGGCGCGAATGGTGCAATCGAGGAATTGATGGGAGCTGTTGAGACATTATCAATCGAATTATTCGATACGTTAGCTCCAAGCTTAATTAGTGTAGTAGAAGGTATTACAGGTGCTGTTGAAGCATTTTCAGACTTAGATGAAGGTACACAAAAATCTATTATCCAAGGCGCATTATTTGTAGCAGCGGCTGGACCAATAGTTAGTGTTCTGGGTCGTATTACAACTGGAACTGGTCACGTCGTGACTGGTGTGGGAAATATGATTCAATGGTTTGGTAAGATGACAACGCCTAAGACACTAACGGAAATTGGCGGAACTATGACAACGCTTGGAACTGCAACAGGGACAGCAACAACTAACGTTGGTTTATTCAGTACGGCGATAGGGCTAATCGCGAGTCCGGTTGGCATAGCGACGGTGACTATAGGTGGTCTTTATGCGGCTTACAGGGTGTTAACAGAAGAATCGCGCAACGCGCATAATGCTATCTCGGAATTTCCTAGTATTGATGGTGTGACACACGAACAAGCCGAATCCATTCGTGAAACGTACGATGCGTATAGCGATTTGACGATATCATTAGAGACGTTATCAGGACAAACGTTAGCATATGCTGACACTGTGAGTTCTGCCGTTTCAGATATTGTGAGCGAAATTAAGCGAATTAACAGTGACAACATCGAAGAAATGGCTGAGTTATACAAAGAGTTACCACCACAAGTAGCGGCGATGTACGATGATTTAATACAACAAGAAGAACGTGTAGGTAATCATAGAATTAGTCGTTCCCAGCAAGTCCAGGCGGATATTTTACAGATTATGGAACAAGCTCAAGAAGATAAGCGTAACCTAACTGATGCTGAACAACAGTACTTGATCCAAGCTAGAAATGAATTGGCCGCATTACAAGCTGAGTCGTTAGGGGCAAACGCTGAACAATCAAGACAAATATATGACACGCTAACCGCGGACTTAGCAAGCATGAACAGCGAACAGTTGATGGTCCATCAACAAAATATTCAGTCCGCTTTACAAAACATGGAATATGGTTTTGAGCAACAAAAGAAACAAATTTTAAACACGGTGGGCGAAACCCACCCCGAAGTGGCACAAGCTATGATACAAGAACTTGAGTCTGTTTACGATATTTCTCGCGACAAGATGATGAGTGAATGGGCTAAAACATTAGCAACACAAGGTGAGATGGCAGAATTATCTGGACAGGAACTGTATCAAGCGGTTGCTAATTACATGAACAGTATTATCCCAGGACTTAATATCTTACCTGAAGAAGTGAGAGCCATGATGGAAGATACCTCGACTGCCATGCAAGACGGCGTGGAGAATATGGTACAACCACTCGAAGGTGCCGATGCACGAGTTCAAGAAGCGGCTCAGAAATTTAACTATGCTATTATGCAATTTGCAAATAGTATCGAAGAGGGAATGTCGCCTGAAAATCTAAACGCTGACCAACTAGATCAGTTTATGCAACAAATCAACGATTTAGGCGTAACATGGAACGATTTAAAATTCATGCGTCACTCACCGGAAATTGATGATAATACAAAAGAGTTTATCGACCGCATTGTTGAAGCCCATGGTGGTTGGGAAGCCATTGAGTTGGCAGAGAAACAAGCTGGCGTATCTGTTATGGGAATGGAAGAACTAGAGCAACTCATCGCGTTATTTGGTGTTGACTTTGCCGGTTTAACCGATGAGCAAAAGCAGGCTTTAATTAACGCCGATGGAGCCAAAGAGTTATCTGACTTAATGGTTGAGTACGGAATCTGGGTTGCGACCGATCCGGCAGAAGCTAAACAAGCTGTTGTAGAGACAGACGATGCGTTGATGAAATTCCAACCGCTTTTAGAAAACTTAGGGTTATGGAACAGCACAGAATTTCTATCTAAATATGCTGACATTGATAGCAATGCACCAGATGTTCAGGATCAGATTGCTAATTTAATTAGCGTGTGGTCTGGAATACCGGTTGAAGAAATTAAAACCATGATGACGGACACCAACGCAGACGAAACTACACCTGATATCCAAGCTTATCGCGGTGAAGTCGAAGCTACACCCGCAACCGCAAGTAGTACATTTACTGCTGGTGTTGGCGGTGTGTCCGAAGCAACAGGTATAGCATCTGACTGGAAAGGTACAGTTGAAGAAGTGCCTGAGTCAAAAGCATCAGGTATCCAAACAAATGTTTTTAGCACCATTGCGAACACACTTGCTGTCACTTTGTACAATGCAGCAGTTGGCGCTATGACGGATAAGTCTGTTGAAGCGTCCACATCAACACCAAACATGTTAGCGAACACTCTATTAATTACAGGCTATAATTCCGCAAGCGGTAAAATGAAAGACACGCAAGCTACTGCGACCACTCGTACACCTAGCTTGCCATCAAATACTAACCTAGTTAATGACTGGAACAGCGCCATGCGCGCGATGTTTGATAAAACGAGTACAGCGACAACTAGAACGCCGAATATTGCAAGTAATACAAGTAGTGTTTGGTCTTGGATAAACGCACTGAATAGCGCTTATAATCGTACATCGACCTTAACAACTCGACGAGTGACAGCTTATAGCACAACAGGTATTTCACCACGCGGCTATAAAGATGGTGGCCACATTGACGCTTATGCAGATGGTGGCAATATAAAATGGGGTGGAATGTTTGCTAATGGCGGTAACGTACCACAAGGTTACATGGGAATTGTTGGTGAAGCTGGACCAGAATTATTTCACGTTACGAAGTCTGGCGTATCTATCACACCACTAGCATCGAATGAAAAGATGCGTGGTGTGACGGGTGCGATTGAAGATGAAGTGAGTCGCCAGCTAACTAATAGGGGTGATGGAGTTAATTTGACGATTAACATTGATAAGCCCGTACTTTCCAAAAAAGAAGATATTAACTCACTTACTAATCAAATTGTTCGCAAGGCAAGCCAAATGCTAGCACAGCAAGCGAAGAACAAACAGAAAGGACGACCTGCATGGTAAGTAAAGTAAGGGATGGTTTCGCCGGGGTAGTTTTTGACGACCTACATAATACCGATGTAGGCGTCACTCTATCTGGAGATGTGCAGATTGGGAATCCATCTAAAATAAAAAACAAAATACGATTAACAGGAACTAACATTGATTACGACTTTAGCGAGATTAATGGAGTTCAGCAATGGACCACAAGAGTAATAAAGGTGCCGATGAACATTATTGATTTCGATATCAGAGATTATCGCAGTACGCATTTAGTCGCAACGCGGGTTCTTAATTGGCTCGCAAGGCCTAATGATCGAGTGAAGTTAACGATTGACAAATTTCCTGATTATTATTTTATGGCCGAACTCGTCAACTTAGATGATATTGAAACGGATATGTTTGAAACGGGTCATTTTATTGCTGAGTTCGAAGCTTATCCTTTTAAGATTAGGGATAAAATTGCATTAGATGACGAGTTCAGAACATTTAACTTCTTTACCGACGTAAGACAGGTACCGGAAGTGGTATTGCCTAGGGCTGAGGAACAATTACCTTTTACAGTTTTGGCGATAGGGGATTTGGCCAACATTGGTGGATGGGCGCAACAGTTTGGAACGCAGGGAGTAGTAAGTCGCTATCATACATCACAAAGCTACATGATTGAAGATATCAGAGAGGTAGACGATGTAGATTTCGGTGCATATCGCTATGATAAGAAACAATACTTTTTGAGTGAATTAAATACATGGGTTCGCTCTCAAGATATCGTACAAGCTAGAACAGCGTACGAACTCGAAGTACATAATGCCGGAGTTACTAACATCGTTCCTGAAATAAATAAATCCATTACAACGATTGGAATCGGCGGTATAACGATTGAAAAAGATGGTCGTTTCTATAACTTAAAACACACAGAAGCCAATCGTCATTTTACGTTATCACCTGGTTTAAATAAATTGAAAATATATGGTCAGAACACTAATGTCAAAATTATTTGGAGAGATGAGGTGATTTAATTGTTTGAAGTGTATTTGATAAATGACGACTTCACTGTGATTCATAGCTCAGGTAATAACAATTTAAAATTCATCTCATTGGAATACCTAAAAGAAATTAATAGCATAAATTTATTGGAGTTTTCATTTCTACCTAATAACCCAGCTGCTACATTAATGGAGTTGAACAAGACCCGCATTAGAGTGCTGAGATTAAAAGACAATGCGATTATCTTTGAGGGATATGTGAATCAATATAATGGTGCGATCAATACAGATAACCAAACAGAAATTAGCTATAGCGCTGACGAAATAACAGGAGTATTGACACATAGCGACCAACCTAAATTCAGTTTTAAAGGCAAGGTAAGTGATTTTGTTAAAAAACTATTGGATTATCATAACACGCAAGTCGAACCGTGGAAACAATTTCAACTGGGAAGGTGTGAAGTGGATACTTATACGGTCTATCCTGATGATGAGACACCAGTTAATCAGGAGTTGTCCATTGGTGATAAAGCGACTATTAAGCAAACCGCAAAATATATTTGGAATAGTGATGGTGTGCGATTAAATATCGCAAGTAGTGTGCTGGGTGTTACTCACACGGTTGAGGTGGTTGGTACATCCGGCGTCTTTGCAGGTAAATACTTGCTTAGACATCCCAATTCCGCATGGGGAATATCTGGGTGGATACAAGCGGAAGATATTGTGGAATTTTATTCTTACGAAAATACACAGACCATAATGAATACAAGTAGTAATACTGCCAACAAAATTATTAAGGTTACGATAAAAAAAGATGCGACTGTTTACTATTGGGATAGCTACACTAATAATCCGACTAATATACCTAGCTTTGTAAAAAGTGCAACTGATTTAACCATCAATAAAGACCAGTACCGCAATAACCGTTATGCACTTTACAGACAAGGTCAAGTAATCGCATGGATTCATGAGCAAGACATCCTCATGGGTGGGCAAGTGATTAATCCCCCGAGTGTAGATAAACCAAATTCGATTCAAAAAACTCGAATTATTGAAGTAGAAGTTGAATATGGAAACACTTGGGATAACTTAATCCAGCATGTTATTGAAAAAATCGGTGGTGAGATTGTGTGGAGATTGGACGAAGGCATATATACATTAGATATCCTTAACAAGTATGGCGAAGATTCTGATTTACCGATTGCATCAGAATTTAACTTGCAAGAAATTCAAGAAATGATTGATGCGACGGATATCGTCACTAAAGTAAGAGCAATTGGTAGACGTCCAACCGAAGAGGCGTCGACTACTGCGGCAAGAGAATTAAACAATGTAGCCAGTACGTTAGGTAGGCAATCTGAACCGATAGCACACTTGGGAGTAGGTGATTAGGTGGGAGATATAAACAAAGCGTTACAGTGGATGCTGGATAATCGAGCGAGAGGCATGCAGTACTCGATGACTTTGCGGATGCACGCAAACTATTCAGACTGCTCTAGTGCCGTATTGAGAGCCTTGCAATACGCAGGATTTCCTGTGCCTTGGATTGGTAATACAGAGTCGATGTTTCAATGGCGTGGAACTTTATTTACACCAATATCACGATCTGAAATACGTGCAGGTGATATATTTATATCAGGTGTGCCTGGGGGGAGTGCTAATGCTTATGGACATACTGGCTTTGCACTAAACGCAACAGAAGCTATCCACAGTACGTCGGTTGTAAATGGTATCAGAATCAGTAGCAACGCTGACAGCGCGGTGCGAGCTTACAACGGTGCACCCGTGTATTGGGTGAGGGTAGTTGGTAGTTCAGCTCCTGGCCCCACTCCTACAGATCCAGATGATGATAATAACATTTATTTGGACGAAGAATTTGTAGACCACGAATACTTGCAATCCGTCTTTGGAATAAAAACAGAAACGTGGACACTCGATAATGTGGAGTCTCAAATAGATTTAAAGCAAAAAGCACTAGATAAGCTAAATAGTCAACTGGATACTTACCATGAGACAACAGCAACCGTCATTGAGCTAGGCATTAAAGAAGAGGATATCGACTTGCTAGAAGTAGGTAATACATACTCTACTGATACATTAGGCAGACTGATGACTAATGGTGGCCGAAGAATAATTAGAATGCGACAGAATTTGTTAGAGCCTGAATTAACTGAAGTTACTTTTGGCACTAAATATAGTGTACTGGTTGATTATTTAGCAGAAAGGAAGAAATAAATGACAGAAACTTATGGATATGACAAGACACCAACACCACCAAGAGATTATGATGTGAGTAAAGTTCCTCCTGAAATTAAAAAACGCACTGAGTGGGTTAAGTCTAAGTTCACAGGCGAGGACGTAGCAGAAGCTTACCGTCAAGCAGGAGATATCGCAGGTATTTATGCAGGTGAAGCGAAGAAAATAGCCGAAAACACAAATAAAAGACAAGATGTGGTAGAAGACCAATTTGACGCAGTGCAAAGAGCAGCGACTGAAACAGCTGATTGGGGTGGTGAAATTGTAGTAGCCAGTGACGGTGAACCAACTTTGGGACACAGAATATCAAGAGACGTCTCAGACCTTACCTCTTTGTCCGGAGCTAATCCTCTAAAATACGGCGCTCATGGAAATGCAGTTGATGGAGATGCCGATGGAATCATAGCGGCGCTCGCTGAGAATAATTATGTGAAGCTTCCTTTTGGTAAGCGATATGTAATTGATAAAGAAATCGTCATAGAAAAAGGAAAAGAGTTAGACTTGAATGGTAACCGCATTGTTTTTAGTCATGATTCGTCAACTTTTAATATAAGTCCGGGTGGCACTCTGCGAAAAGGTAGGGTTTTTATAGCGGAGCATGTCATAATGGAAAAATCTGTATTGTATTTTGACGGAAACAAACAATTTGTTATCGGAGATGAGACGGAAGCAGTTGTTGAAGATGTTTACGCCGAACGTACAGGCTCTAATGCCTATCAAGGTACTTTCCTGTGGATGGATGCACGACAGAAAGATATAAATCGAGGAGCGATTATAAGCGGACTTAAACTTAAAAATTTAACCTCTAAACGTTTTGAATACAGTCATCGAAACACTGTCGAGGGTATTCCTAGTGCGGCAACAAACTCGTATATTACATCAAATACTATTACTAATTTAACAGCTTTCAATCCTCGTAATTTTATTTGGGAAGATGATATTGTGGGGGTAAGGTCATCGACAGGGGGGAACAACTGGTTTTCTCCCGGCTGTCAACCCGGCGAAGAGCAAGAAAAAGTATTCTTAAAATTAGAAGGTGATAAGAACTCAATCTTAGACGCTAACTTTTGGGATAACACGAGACCGTCTAATATTGATAATCAAGTGATAATCAACGGTAATTACAATAAGATTACAGGTGTAGGTATTCCGTCTTTTAACACATCCTATGTAGCTAACAATGGTCGGTATAATACCATCAATGGGCGGGCTTATGGTTTCCCAGCAGACTATGTACCGATGGTTATTGCCGAACGGAGTCTGGGTATCATGCACAAAGGAACAGCTCGCACATTAGATTTCGTCGCTAATCAAAGTATCGCTCAAAAAGTAGCCAGTACAACAAGCGCTACTTTGTGGGAGGAGACCCTGTCACAAAGCAATCTCCCTGAGGGGTATTGCACGTATAAAATCAAAGGGTTCGGAACAGCAGTTGCACCGCATAAAAAAACAATGATGATACTTATTAATGACGATTACATTGATGGAGTCACAACCTCAGATTCACATGCGACAAAGTGGGATTTCGAGTGTGTATTCGTTGTACGAAAATACGCAACAAGCATCGTAGTAAAGACATACTTAACTTCTAGTGAAGGCTCGCTGAAATTAATTGGTAATCGGACAATTAATAACGTTACAAATGATTTAAAGTTAGAAATAAGATTCAGCAGCAATCAAGCTAATGGGTTCACTTGTGAGTATTTGGAAACATATATAAATAGAACTTTATAAAAGGAAGCAAGAGATGTTAAGAAAGCACTAGAGGAAGACAGTCATTAATTTGGCTGTCTATTTTTGTACAAAATAAAGGAGCGTGACAGATGATAATACCAATTGAATTAAGATTCAAAGCGGATAAGGATAGTAAGTCCGCCTTTCGAACCGAGAAAACAATTAAATCACACGATGTAAATTCTGTCGAATTTCACATATCTATTGATGGATTGGAGCTGACTCCCAATACACAGGGTGGGCATTATTTGTGGACAGGGGACCGAACAGTATCTGATATTAATGCCATTGTTACAATTGATTGCATATTTGCTAGTAGTGTAGCGAATGGACTAACTAAAAAAGCAGGAGACATTATCGTTAATGCACCTTATTAGATGATTTATAGAAAAAACATGGTATATAACCAAGTTTTTGTGATAAAGTGTCTTTAATAGCAATCAATGATTGGAGGTATAAAATGCACAATGATTTTTCGCATGATTATTTTAGAAAAACTGGCAAACAACTTTCTGGATTGAAAAAATACAAATACCTTATGAGAGACCATGGGTTGAGATATATGTATTATCACCGAAAAGTGATTTCAAGTAACAAAAATTCTTTTGTTTACAAAATGTTAAGAAGAAATCTTTTAAAAAAGTACGGGTTGGAAATTCTAAGTACTAAAATTGGTCAAGGGTTATACGTTGGACACGCATTTAATATCACCGTTAATCCTGATGCAGTAATTGGAAAAAATTGTAATATTCATAAAGGCGTTACAATCGGGCAGGAAAACAGAGGGAAAAGAAAAGGAACACCGACGATAGGAGATCATGTTTGGATAGGCGCCAATGCTTCGATTGTTGGCAAAATATTTATTGGCGATAACGTATTAATCGCACCAAACTCATACGTAAACTTTGACGTCCCAAGTGATTCGGTTGTTATAGGTAACCCAGCGAAAATAATCAAAAACATAAAAGCTACAGAAGGTTATATAAATAACGCTACTTGACCCAAACTGCGAAGTAGCGATATTAAAAGTTTAAGAAACTGCGCGGTAAATGAAAGCTAAATAGTTACATGGAAGGACGGTCAATATACTGACTGTCCTTTTATTTTATAAAAAAAGGAGCGTGACAGATGCAAATTGATTTGAACTTAATCGCCATGTGGGCAGGTGCTATCGCAACAATCTGGAGCATGATTAGACTGGTCGTGACACCATTTAAAAATGCCATCACCAAAAATGACCAGACCATGAAGTCTCTAGAAAAAGCGATTGATGCACTCACATACGATTTGAAAGATTCACAAAAAGATAGAGAAAATATTCACAAAACGTTGGACGTACACACAAGACAAATTGGCGAATTGGAAGATGACACCATTCGAAATACAGAGCGTATCAACACGCTATTTAATCAGAGATAGGAGTGAATATATTGATAGAAATTTTAGATAATGCGGTTATCGTTGCAGGAGCATTAGTGTTTATCATCAATGGCATCGTAGAAGTCATTAAGCAAGCCACAGACTTAGATAACAAGTACATCCCCTTATTATCGCTTGTCATCGGTTTTGGGATAGGTGTAGCAATCGCCTTAGGGTTTAACCTACCTTTAGCTGAAACGATTCTAGCAGGTGGCATTGGCGGTTTAGGAGCAAGTGGGCTATACGATAATTTCAAGAGTGTCTAATGGCACTCTTTTTTATATGGAGGGAATTGAATGGTACTAACGGAAAAACAAGTACGAGAAAAGTTAAAGACATACGCACCAATCGTGCAAAAATATGACTCACCTATCTCGGTAGCTACACGTTTAGCGCAACTTATCGTGGAATCACAGATGTTCACATCGGAGCTTGCGCTTAAATCCAATAACGGCTTTGGGATAAAGGCATCTGCACCATGGACAGGTGATAGTGTGCCACATGTATCGGGTGAAGTTGGTGGAGCGAGAGAATCGGAGTTCAGAAAATATCCATCGCATGAAGCGTCAATAAAAGACCATGCGGAATTCTTTACGTCAACACCTTTTAGGGAAACGGATAAGGTTTATGGACTAGCTATTAAAGCGACCAATTACAAAGACGAAGCAAAATATCTGGCGCCGAAATTCACAGGGGATAAATATTCGTATGCAGGCGATCCAAATTACGCAACGAAGCTTATAGACAAAGTGGAGAGATACAACTTAACGCAGTACGACACACAGAAAGGAACTGATACAATGAGTTTTCCAAGACCGAAAATGATAGACAGACGTAAGCGAGCTTTGGGCTATCCAAGTCATGGCGCTTATGCAAGACGCTCAAAATCATCGATTAAGAACATTGTAAGACACTACACCGCTGTTAACAGAAAAGGCGGAGAAGAAAATACAATCAAAGCTCACGAGAATTATTGGCGAAATCACCATAAGTGGGAAATAGGCGGATATGGTATTTACATTGACTTTGAGGGTAATATATACTGGAACTATGACTTTGATATTGTGACTTACGGTGCAGGACGATTAAATCCACAATTATTCCATGTTTGTTTAGAAGGGTCTAGTTTTGCTAATCATACACCTAAGCAGCTTAAAGCGTTAGATGATGTTATGTTATGGTTATTGAGTGACCCACTCAAGCACTTGAATGGGAATGATATTCGAGGTCACAAGGAAATACCATATAATGATACAGCGTGTCCGGGAATGACCAAGGCACAACTTAATGATTACCGTGCTAGTATCACCGCTAAGCTGAAATCAGGTAGCAAACCTGTTGATCCGAACAACCCACAAGGAATGGCAACAACACCGTTCAAGGAATACAAAGAACCACGACTACCATTCGATGAACTTAAAAAAGGTGACACGGTGACCCTAGACACCAACTGGCAATGGGCGGACTTATCTAAACGTCAGTTGTTAGCTTCGCCAAAATATAAAGATTTACTAGGTACTAAGGATAAAATTGCTGAGGTTATCAAATTAGATAAGCCGGGTAATCACTCTAAAGTAGCGTACAGATTAGAAAAATATAACTCGATCATATTAGAAGAATACTTAGAAGAATCTAAACGTAGATGGGAACTGAAACCAGTCGAAGTAGAAGCACCTAAAGAAGTTAAACAGAAATACGAAGAACTTCAAGAAGGTGAGTATATTGATAATGATGGTGTTGTCTGGGTATGGAAGAAGAAATAAAGTAATTTAGATATTAAAGTAATCAAAGAAAAAGCGAGATAGAATGATTAAATGGGTACTTTCCATATTCTATTTTGATTTTAAGGCAAAAAATGAAAATAGGAAAGTTAAATAAATAAGTTGCGACCGACACAGATGTCGGTCACAAACTTAAAAATATTGATATACCAATGATTTAACCCCACCGCCAATTTAGGTAGTGGGGTTATTTTTGTTCGTTAAACACTTGCGTGTTATTTCAAATTGTGTTAAAATTCCGCACGTTGTTCTTGCTTTTTCAATTTAGGATTGGTAAATTATACTTAATACAGTTAAGAAATCATTTTTATTTAGGAGGAGACTATTATGGAAAGGAACACTTTATTTGAATCAGCCAATGATTTAATCGCTTATCTTTATGCCAGATTTCCTGATAGCACCTCGCTTTCGCCTATAAAAATTCAAAAAATATTATATTTTATGTTTGCTTATTATGGTGCCAACATTGGAAGTATAACTGAACAAGACACTGAAAATACTGATATGGATGAGACTTATCCTAAATATTTATTTCCAGAAGAATTCGAGGCGTGGAGATATGGACCAGTTGTAAGAGATGTTTACTTTAAAAACAAGAATAATGAATATGATGATTTTGACCAGTTTGATTATTCTAATTTAGATAGTGAGGTTTTAGAGTATTTAGATGATTTATTTGTTCAGTTAAATGATATAAATGATTTTTCATTAGTCCAACGATCACATTTGGATAAAGCCTGGAAAGAAACATATGATAGTAATAATCCTTATCGTTCAGATAAAATGAATAATGAATTAATCATTAAGGAGTATATGGTTGAGTAAATTTAAAAAACCAAACATCAAAGCATCAATAGATCGTAGTATATTTGATTCAGTGACAATACATACAAAAACCATCAATAAGAGAGAGTTTCGTGGCGAGGACCCTGAATTTAAAGCACTGAATAACTTCTCGCTAAAATCAATTAAAATTGATGATGAGAATTTTACCAATTTTATCTGTGAAAACAAAATGTATCAGATAGAAGACAACGATGATATTTATGACGACGTAGACAAACTTGTAAGCGTGAGTAAAAGATATCTTTATAAACTTAGAGATAGTAAGTTTAAATGCTTATATGGCGAAAACAGTGAACCAGTTGAAACTAGTAGATTTAAAAGCAGTAGAGACAAACGTTTTGAAAGATTGCTACAAGAAATAAATCCAGAGGTAGTAAATGACTACGAAAGTGGTGTGTTATATAAATTTCGTCCAAAAGAAATTAATTCCCGAGAAAATACAGGGATTAGGGTTTATTTTGTTTTTAGAATAAATGATGAAGACAAAGAAAATATAGAATATTATCATTCAATTGCATTTATAGATTTGTACCATTTGGCTATACCTAGTGGATACAAAAAACTTAATCATGATGAATATAAAGAAAAATATTACAATGCGATTAATCATTCTAATATAGATTTAGAAGAATTTTTCATTAAAAATACCCCGCTTAGCTTATGAAGTGGGGTTATTTTTTATGCAATCATTTATTTACAAACAGAACATTCGTTCGTATAATTATGCACGAGGTGATAGCATGGAAATCAGTATGGCAAGTCCAGAGTTTAATCAGTTCGAAAAGGCTTTCGGGAAATACTACACTGACATAGAACCGCTTTATTCATTGATAGGTAGCTTCGAAAGATTGATGACACAAAGCAATGTCAACTTCTTTAAGTTGCCTGCGCATAAATCGAGCGACTTAAAAAGCCATTATTTTATTTTTGATAGGACGAATGGCGAATATGTGTTTAAAGAGTGTATATAATAGAAGATAAAAATTGCCCCTCATTCTACTTTAAGATTAATTCCAATGATGAGTGGGAGTTTTATCGATTTGATGACAGTAAAAAAGACCACTCAAATTAATGAATGGTCTAGCCCTATTATGTGTGGAATAAAAGTAGCAAAAAGGTAGCAAAAATTCTTAACTTTATCCGATGTAGTCCGACATAAGACTTGTTGAAAGTGTTGTTATAATACATTTTCTTAGCCAGAACGATTCTAGCTTTTATAAAAGTAGTAAATGGCTCAAATGGGTCAAAAACCATCTAAAAAGAAAGTTCAACAAATTATGAACTCAATGAAACAGCGTTAATATAACGTTTGTAAAAATAATTATAAAAAGGGTTGATGACATTTATGTGTCATCAACCCTTTTTTCCTATGAAAAAAATTTAAAATTCAGAATACTAAAAGAGTATTAATGAATAAATTATTTGTTATTTTCATGCCAATCCTCTGGAAATCCCAAACTTTTTAGAATGACATTAATAGAAATAGAATTTAGTTTTTTATCCAAATTCTTAATTTGTTTTAGAAATGAATTATGTAAGTAAGCATATTCATTTCGACTAACAAAACATTGCAATATGATAAAAACGTTATATACATCATTTCTGAAACTATTTTTTGAGATATTGTAATTATCATGTAAATCATTGTAATACTTTATATCTGACTTACACTTAAAATCAATGAGTTTATTATTATGTGCGCATACATTTCTAATTTGTCTCATATTATCAAGAAAAGAAACCATAATTTCTGGAGTGAAGATACCATTTATAGCATTTCCATTTTCATGAACAAAAGATAGGCAATTCGTTGCTATTTGATTTTGCAAGGATGTAGGCAAGCAATAAAATAATGTGTTAATTTGTCCGAAATCCATAAAGTTTACGATAACCCATATTGGGACATCATTATAATTTTTTACATAATGTTTTATAGCATTATCCTTTTTTTGTCTGGATTTCTTTTTTATTAAATTACAAAGATTTGGAATTAACCAATCTAGTTTCGAATTTCTATTTTTTGTATAACTACTTAATTGTAAATAGGCGTATTTTATATTAGGATAATTTTCGGCAAAACGATGAGCAGTTATATATTTAATATGATCTTCTGCATGACCTAACGACTTCATCAGAGCATGCTTTATTGCTGTATCAAATCTGTGAAGATGTGTTATTTCATCGAAAGTAGCATTGTTTTTATAAATATTAGTTTCATTGTCCATAAAGTACTTACTGTAACCATTAATGATATTATAATAGTTGTTAGTCAGTAAAAATTGTTTTGCTCTTTTATAATCAGTAATTCTTAAATTCCTATTATGGACAATTATGAGTTGTTCATCCAATGTTTTAAATTGTTTAATAAAAAAAACCTCCATTCCTAAGAATGAAGGTTTCCGCATTGGACCCCGTAGAGTTACCAACACTATCTCTTGCTCCATTCTATTTTGTTTTTAGAATTTTGTCAACAAAAAAAGAATAATCAGTAATATTTTTCTTAATCTATTATATCAGTACAATTAGTTAAGCTCAATAGAAAATAAGAACAAACGTTCGTTTTATTCTTTTCAATTCCATAGAAAATAAATATGCAATATCTGAAATTAATTAATTATTTTTTATAACCATTTCTGATTGATCATGCATGACAATTTTAAAAATGTTATAATACTAAGACTATTCTCATTAAATCGGGTGCAAAAGATTTGCTTCAGTAAATTGGCTATGGTAGTTTTATGCTACTAATAGCGGTTGTATCAAGGCTTTTTTAGTTAAAAGTTAAGTTTTTGAGATGAAATTGATAGCTTTATTTTGAGAGGCAAAGGGAATGACATGTCTCTCTTTTTTAAATTTTAGGATGGGGTGAATTGTATGGATATGTTTGGAAAACTGGGTTGGTTTTTTAAACAAGAAAGAAAAGCGTATATTTTTGGAATATCAATGTTAATTCTATTGAGTGTGATGACTGCGCTTGTGCCAATGATTATTGGTATCATCATAGATAATATGACTGCAGGTACAATTACAGGAAGTCAATTGGTTATGTGGAGTGTCATTCTGGTTGTTATTGCTATAGTTCAATATGCGATGCGTTACGTATGGCGTACGAAGATTTTTGGAACATCAGCTAAACTGGAAAAGATATTAAGAGCAAGATTGTTCACTCATTTTACACAAATGGATTCGATATTCTTTCAAAAATATCGTACTGGAGATTTGATGGCGAGAACGACAAATGACTTGAACTCGATTCGTATGGTTGCTGGGGGAGGAATTTTAACCTTAGTGGACTCTTTATCTCAAGGATTACTGACATTATTCATGATGTTTTTCTTTGTAGACTGGCGATTAACACTAGTGTCGATTATCCCTATACCTTTGTTAACGATTTTAATTCGTTTTGTCGGTCGTAAGCTTCACTATCACTCACGAAAATCTCAAGCAGCTTTTTCTTCGATGAACGATAAAGTTCAAGAGAGTGTTACGGGTATGAAAGTAATTAAAACGTTTGGTGAAGAAGAGTTAGATATTGAAGACTTTAAGAAAATGACGACAAACGTAGTTGATCGAAATCAAAAAGTTTATTTATTTGATGCTGCGTTTAGACCTGCAAGTCAACTAATTATGGGTGCATCTACGATTTTAGGTGTATTCTTTGGTGGTTTTCTAGTTTCACAAGGAGAAATTACTATTGGTTTATTAGTTGCTTTCATCAGTTATGTGACTCGTTTACAGTGGCCGATGATTGCGATCGGACGTTTGTTTAATATTTTAGAACGTGGTTCAGCAAGTTATGACCGTATTTTAGAAATTTTAAATGAAAAAAGTACGATTATTGAAGAACCGGATGCATTGAGTCAATCTATCTCAGGTGATATTCATATTGAAATAGATGAATTTGCTTATCCAGATGATGATGACGAGGCTTCCTTACGTGATATTGATATTCATATTAAACAAGGGAATACACTTGGAATCGTTGGTCGTACTGGATCTGGTAAGACGTCATTATTTAAGTTATTGTTACGTGATTATGACCAATTTAAAGGAGATATTACCTTCAATGGAATTTCGATTAAAGATTATCAATTAGATAGTTTATTAGCGAATATCGGTTACGTTCCTCAAGATAATTTCTTATTCTCAACGACTGTTCGTGATAATATCCGTTTTGCGAATATGGGTACTACTAATGAAGAAGTTGAAGAAATTGCTAAAGTGACAAGTGTTCATGAGGACATATTAGGCTTTAGTGAAGGCTATGATACATTAGTAGGTGAACGTGGAGTGGCTTTATCTGGAGGACAAAAACAACGTATTTCTATGGCGAGAGCGATGTTAATTAATCCAGAGTTATTGATATTGGATGATTCACTTTCTGCCGTAGACGCTAAAACTGAAGAAGCCATTCTAAATTCAATTAAAGAAACACGTGAAGACAAATCAACAATAATTTCTGCCCATCGTCTAAGTAGTGTGATGCATGCGGATGAGATTGTTGTGCTGGATGAAGGTCAAATTGTTGAGCGTGGAACACACGAGGAATTAATTAACAATAATGGTTGGTACCAAGAAATGTATGAACACCAACAATTAGAATTAAGTTCTGAAATGGAAGAGGTGTAATAATGGCAAGTAAAGTTCAACATGAATCAGCTTGGGCAAGAAAAATGTCCATGAGAGAGCAATTTACCGTAACGAAACGAATTTTTGCTTTCGCAAAACCATATTGGAAGACGTTCTTAGTTGCTATCTTATTTACATCAGTCACAGTAGCTGTTTCTGTTATTATGCCAAGAGTAATTCAAACATTTATTGATGATCATTTGACACATCTAGACGTTACTGTACAAATAGCGACAACATTTGCTTTAACTTATGGTTTCTTACTTCTATTACAAGGTGTATCGAATTATTTATCGACGTATTTATTCAATATGGCTGCTGAAAAGACAGTTGAAAACGTCCGAGATACAATATTTACTAAAATTAATACGTTAGGAATGCGATACTTTGACCAAACTCCAGGTGGATCGATCGTTTCTCGCGTAACAAACGATACAGAAACATTGAAAAACTTTTGGAATACATTCTATGCATTGTTTGAAGGGCTCGTAACGGTCATTTCAGTATTCATTGGGATGTATTTAATGAATCCAAGTATGGCAAAGTTATTCTTAATCTTTGTTCCAATTATGATAGGAATTATTTGGTATTATCAAAGTTATAGTTCACAGGTATATCGCTCAATGCGTGAGAATTTAAGTCGATTAAATACTAAAATTAATGAGTCTATTCTTGGGATGAATGTTATTCAACATTTCCGTCAAGAGAAACGAATTATTAGTGAATTTGATGAACAAAATGAAAAACATTTTGGCGCGCGCTATGAAATGGTAAAAATGAATGCACTCCTATTAATGAGTGTTATTAGTTTATTAGAAGGATTATCCTTAGCTTTAGTAATCTACTTCTTAGGTAGACAATACTTAAATGGTATATTAGAAGTAGGTGTGATTTATGCATTTGTTCAATATAGTTCACAATTCTTTAGACCAATGGGAATGATGATGGATAGTTTAAGTTTACTTCAAGATGGGGTAGTATCAAGTTCACGTATTCTGCGTGTACTGGATCATGAGGAATATGTGCCGGAACAAATTGTTCATGAAGATGCTAAAATCAAAGATGCAAAAATTGAATTTAAAAACTTAACATTCTCTTATGATGGAAATCAAAATGTATTAAACAACATTAGTTTCACTGTTAATCCAGGAGAAACGGTTGCGATTGTCGGACATACCGGAAGTGGTAAGAGTTCAATTATTAATGTCTTAATGCGATTTTATGAGTTTCAATCAGGAGATGTTTTAATTGACGGGCATAGTATTCGTGAGTTTCCTTATGAAGAATTAAGAAAAGATATCGGGTTAGTTCTTCAAGATTCTTTCTTATTCTATGGGGATGTGAATCGAAATATTCGTTTGTTAGACCATTCAATATCAGATCGAATAATTCGTGAAGCGGCACACTTTGTAAATGCTAACTTGTTTATTGAAAAACATTCAGATGGCTATGAGCACCGAGTTATTGAACGAGGAGCTAGTTATTCAAGTGGTGAAAAACAATTAATTTCATTCGCTAGAACGATGGCACGAGATCCAAAGATTTTAATACTTGATGAAGCGACAGCTAATATTGATACGGAAACAGAAGAGTATATTCAGGCAAGTTTAGCGAAGATGCGTCAAAACCGAACAACTATTGCGATTGCTCACCGATTAAGTACGATTAGAGATGCCAATCAAATTATTGTTCTTGATAAAGGTAACATTATCGAACAAGGGAATCATGATGAATTGATTGAGAAAAAAGGGACATACTATCAAATGTATCGACTACAGACTAAAAACTAAAAAAATAAGACATCTAGCTTCCTTCAAATTAGAAGGAAAGTTAGATGTCTTTTTATTAGTCTTTTTTACTTGGGATATATTCGTAATCAGGATCCAATTGTCTGTCTAATTTATCGAAAGCCTCTGCAATCGCAAGATCAATTTGTTTCAGTTCTTCTCGAGTATATTTTTTAGAATCATCGAAAGAAATAGGTTCGCCAATGGCTACTTTTGCTTTCTTACGGAAGAAAAATTCTTTCGCATTCATTGGGGGTTGCAAAGCAATTGGAACAATATCCTTCTTACTCAGCCTTTGGATAAAGGCAGTTCCACCTTTTACTTCAGTAGAGTAGCGTGAGCCTGTAGGGAAAATTCCTAGATGTTTATTCTCTTCGTTCATGACCTCAACACCACGACGAAGTGACATCGGTGATGGTTTTTCTCTTTTGACTGGGAAAACATTTAATTTCGGCAACAAATAGCGGAAGATTTTATTCTTAAATAAAGTATCTTTAGCCATGAAAGCAATCTCAGTTGGCTCAACAACCATTGCTAAGATAATTGGGTCTAACCAGTGACGGTGGGTTGATGCAATAATTGCGACATCCTTTGATAAATCTTCCTGGCCAACGACATAGGGTTTCCCATTAAAAATGTATACAATGTATTTGACTATAAATAATAAAAATGAATAGAGATTCATTACTAACGACCTTTCTATTAAAAAATATGATAAAATTACTATATTATCAGGTTGGGTTAAAGGAGTTTTTATGAAGAAAATCATTCACAAAATAACATTATTAATTTGCGTTCATTGTATTATACCAATAATTCCAGTGGCTTCTCAAGATGAATATGAACTTTTGTCAATTCATCCAAGCGATTCGACTGCGTTCACACAAGGCTTTGAATTAAATGAAGCAGGCGAATTACTGCTAGGAACAGGTTTGTACGGTGAATCAAAGATAGGTTATTTAGATTTAGACACAGGTCATTATGATGTCGTTGATCAATTAGATAAAGAATTGTTCGGGGAAGGTCTGACAGTTACTTCAGATGCAGTGTGGCAACTGACATGGCGTAGTGGCGTGACATTTAAAAGAGATAAAAAAACTTTAGAAATAATTGATACCGTAGATTATGAAGGCGAAGGCTGGGGATTAGCTTATGACGACCAAGAAGATGTCCTTTGGATGTCAGATGGAACGAGTGTCCTTGAAAAAAGAGATCCTAGCACCTTTGAAGTGAATGATACAATTGATGTGACTTATAATGACCAATTAATAGAAGAAATCAATGAGTTGGAATTTGCTAACGGATATATTTATGCAAATGTATGGTATACTAATGAAATCATTGTCATCGATCCAAAAACGGGTATCATAACATATAAGTATGACCTGACTGAAGTTCTCGAAGATAATTTGACAGACCAAGAGTTGGATGAAATAGACTCTCTTAATGGAATTGCTCATATTGAAGGCAATCAGTTTTATATTACGGGGAAACTGTATCCGGTTATATTTAAGATTGAATTAAAGCAATAATAGAAAGGAAATATTATGACAGAACCAGCAATTAGATATGAATTAATTAAAGAAGAGAAAAATACAGGCGCGCGATTAGGCATTTTACATACACCTCATGGAAGTTTTGAAACACCCATTTATATGCCCGTTGGAACATTGGCAACGGTCAAAGGTTTATCACCGGAAGAATTAAAAGATATGGGTGCTGAAATTGTCTTAAGTAACACATATCATCTATGGTTAAGACCGGGAGAAGATATTGTTGAAGAGGCAGGGGGCTTACATAAGTTCATGAACTGGGACCGTGGAATCTTAACAGATTCTGGTGGTTTCCAAGTTTTCTCATTAAGTGATATGCGTAAAATTGAAGAAGTGGGCGTGCATTTTAGAAATCATATTAGTGGAGAGAAATTATTCTTAACACCTGAAAAAGCAATTCAAATCGAAAATGCTCTTGGAGCGGATATTATTATGAGCTTCGACGAATGTCCGGACTTCCATCACAGTTATGACTATGTTAAAAATTCGATTTACCGAACAACTCGTTGGGCTGAGCGTGGACTTAAAGCACATCAACGGCCAGAAGACCAAGCTTTATTCGGTATCGTTCAAGGTGCGGGTTATAAAGATTTACGTATTCAACACGCTAGAGATCTTGTATCACTTGATTTCCCTGGATATTCTATTGGTGGATTATCTGTAGGTGAAACAAAAGAGGAGATGAATAGTGTCTTAGATTACTTAACTCCAGAATTACCTAAAGATAAACCTCGTTACTTAATGGGAGTTGGCTCACCGGATGCTTTAATTGACGGTGTTATACGTGGAGTTGATATGTTTGACTGTGTTCTTGCAACACGTATCGCAAGAAACGGAACTTGTATGACAAGTAATGGACGTTTAGTAGTGAAAAACGCTCAGTATGCTCGCGATTTCAGACCGATTGATGAGAATTGTGATTGCTACACTTGCCGCAATTATACGCGTGCTTATGTAAGACATTTAATTAAGACAGATGAACTATTTGGCATGCGTTTAGCATCGATTCATAATGTTTACTTTTTGTTAGAATTAATGCGAAATGTTAGAAAAGCGATCATGGACGACCAATTACTTGAATTTAGAGAAGATTTCTTCGAAAAATACGGATATAACAAACCGAACGCAAAAAACTTCTAGATTGTGGCTAAATGTCTGAATTTTTGATACACTGTCTTTATGCTTAAAAAATGAAAGGATGACAAACGTTAATGGAATTTATTCTAAGTTTTATGCCGTTTATAGTTTTATTCGCAGTAATGTACTTTATGCTAATAAGACCACAAAAGAAACAGGCACAGAAAAAACAAGAGATGTTAAATGACATGAAACCAGGTGACGCAGTAGTGACTATCGGAGGACTTCATGGTGTAGTAGATGAAGTGAGCCAAAGTAGTCAAACAGTCGTACTTGATTGTGAAGGTGTATATTTAACATTTACATTAGGTGCTATTGCAACTGTTACTCAAGGTGGTAATATTGTAAATCGTCAAAACGAAATTGAAGTAGCGAACGATATTGCTCGCGAAGAAAACCAAGAAGACCTCGCTGAAGAAAGCGATGAAACTGAAAGCACTCTTTAATTTCAATAAAGCTCTAAGAATTCCTGTATAAGGGATTTCTTGGAGCATTTTTTTGTCAATAAATAATGTTATTTACAAATGTTACTTAAACAATAGAGATTGATTTTACGAACAAGTGTTTGTATAATATATACAATAAAGTGAGGTGAGTTGCGTGCAATATGGTATTTTATCTTTTGATGAAGTTGAACCCGATATATCAAGAAAAATTCTCCATGTCGACATGGATGCCTTTTATGCCAGTGTTGAAGTGAGAGATAATCCTAAATTAAAGAATAAGCCTGTTGTTATAGCAAAGCATCCCAAACTTACCGGCGGACGAGGGATTGTATCAACCTGTAATTACGAAGCAAGAAAGTATGGTATTCACTCTGCAATGTCTGCTCAAGAAGCCTATATGCGTTGTCCTAATGCTGTCTTTATCCAAGGAGATTTAAATTACTATCGTGAAATATCGATGCAAATTAGAGAAATATTTAATGAATATACTGATTTAATTGAGCCTGTATCTCTAGATGAGGCTTATTTGGATGTAACGAATAATAAAAAGAATATGAAGAGTGCGACAATCATGGCTATGGAGATAAAGGAGGAAGTTTACCGCCGAACGCGTTTAACTTGTTCTGTGGGGATTTCTTATAATAAATTCATCGCAAAAATTGCCTCAGACTATAATAAACCAAACGGAATTACCTTAGTTGAACCAAAAGATGCAGTTCAATTCTTAAAAGAATTAAGTATCGATAAATTTCATGGAGTAGGGAAGAAGTCACTCCCGAATTTCCATGATATGGGAATTTTCACTGGAGAAGATTTATATGAAAAGTCACTCGATGAATTAATTGATAACTTTGGTAAAATGGGCTATTCCTTATATTTTAAAGTGCGAGGCGTTCATAATACACCTGTGAATAATAAGCGCGAACGAAAATCAATTGGAAGAGAAAGAACCTTCTCAGTATTTCTTGAATTAGAGTCTGAAGTAGTAGATAATATAGTTAAATTGATACACAAGGTGGACAATCGACATCATATTTCTGATATGAGAGCACATACGATTACTTTGAAAATTCGATACGATAATTTCGAGACAATTACTCGACAAATGCAATCTATCGAATCGATTGAGTCTGTTGAAAAAAGTATAGAATTAGCTAAGGAAATTTGGGAAGAGCATGGACATCTTGACCGGACCATTCGATTATTAGGTGTGACTTTTTCAAATTTTGACCACCCTTTATATACATCAATTAAACTTGACTTAGACTAGGAGAATATATATATGGCATTATTTAGTAATACAATTTTTCAAGCATTAATTGCAGGAATATTTACTTGGCTTTGTACATTATTTGACTCTTCATTTGTTTTTCTTTTTAAAGAAGTGAATGATCGCTTTTTGGCAATTATGCAAGGATTTGCAGCAGGAGTGATGATCGCAGCATCTTTTTCGTCGTTACTAGCACCTGCTTTAGAATATGCTGAATCTAGCTCATCATCGTTACCGTCTTGGTTACCCGTAGCAGTCGGCTTTGTGGTAGGAGGTTTATTTTTAAGACTCCTTGACTACACAGTTCCGCATACGCATTTATCTGAAGACCATGGAGACTCAGATAATAGAAAATTACCGAAGACGATGATGTTATTCTTAGCCGTAACCATACATAATATTCCAGAAGGACTTGCCTTAGGTGTTGCCTTCGCGGCAGCAGGCGTTGGTAATGCTGGAGCGACTTTAACTGGAGCCATTGCATTAGCTATTGGTATCGGTTTACAAAATATACCTGAAGGATCAGCCTTATCATTACCATTATATGCGGACGGAAGAACAAAACGAAAAGCATTTCAAATGGGACAGTTATCAGCGGTTGTTGAACCAGTTTCAGCTGTTATTGGGGCAGCAGCCGTTCTAGTTGTTCAAGAAATATTACCTTATGCACTTGCTTTCGCAGCTGGAGCAATGATTTTTGTGGTTGTTGAGCAATTAATACCTGAATCACAATCCTCTAACCATACGGATGAAGCAACTTTAGCATTAATTGGTGGTTTTGTCCTAATGATGATATTAGATGTGGCCTTAGGTTAATAATTATTTTCAATCTGTAAATAAACTGTTATACTGTAAATATCAAATTACAGTATAACAGTTTTTTATTAATCTGGAGGGATTTAGTGACTACAAAGCATGATCAAATACTACAATATATCGAAACACTTCCCATTGGCAAGAAAATATCCGTTCGAGGCATCGCCAAGCATTTGAATATGAGTGAAGGAACGGCTTACCGAGCAATTAAAGATGCTGAAACACTGGGTATTGTCTCAACAATCGAGAGAGTTGGAACAATCCGTATTGAGAAGAAATCAAAGTTTTTACCAGAAATGTTACGCTTTAATGAAATGGTTTCAATAATCGAAGGAACTGTTCTAGGTGGGGAAGAAGGTTTAGATCGTCACCTTAATAAATTCATTATTGGCGCAATGCAAGAAAATGACGTTAAAAGATATTTTGTACCTAATTCACTCATCATCGTGGGAAACAGGGAAGAAGTTCAACAATTGGCGTTAGAGAATGATGTCGCTGTCCTAATTACAGGTGGCTTTGATACGAGTGATAAGATCGTGGAGCTTGCTAACGAGAAGAAATTACCAGTTATTTCGACGCCTTTTGATTCATTTACAGTGGCGACGATTATTAACCGTTCTATGGCAGACCAAGAAATAAAGAAAGAAATTATGACTATTGCCGATATCTTTACGCCGATTGATCAAACGCCTGCATTAACGGCTCAAGATACTGTGAACACATTTTACGAGCTTTCACGTAAATCTGGACTTTCACGCTTTCCAGTCCATCATAACAGCCGTTTGATCGGAGTTGTGACGGCGAAAGACCTCATAGGGAAATCTGAATCAGTCCTAATTGAAAGAGTCATGACTAAAGATTTAGTGACTGTTCAAAAACATATGACTGTCGCAAGTGTCTCACAACTGATGGTGCGTGAAGATATTGAGATGATTCCTGTTATAGAAGATAATATGGAATTAATAGGCGTTGTCTCACGTCAAGATATTATGCGTAATATTCAAATGATTCAAAAGCAACCACAAATTGTTAATACATTTGAAGATGATATTATTATGCACATTGAAGAATATATCTTAAAAACACAAGAACATAAGTATGACTACCACGTTGTTGTCCAACCACAAATGTTAAACAGTTTAGGAACGATTTCTTATGGTGTTCTTTGTGAATTAATTTCGCATTCTGCTTATCAAAAATTTTATGATACAACAAATCAAAATCATATTATTGAAAAGATTGATTTGCATTATTTCAAATTAATTCAAATGGGGAATTTAATTCAATTTAAAGTTGATATTTTCAATCAGAATAGACGAACAGCCCTAATTGAAGTCAATGTTTTCCACGAGAATTCTTTAGTTGCAAAAGCAATTATTACGACCCAAGTTATTGAAACAAAGTAAATGAGTTATAGAAGGGATAGACTATGTATTTAGAAACTGAGAAAGTACAAGAATTATTAACATACATTAAAAAACATGACACAATTATTATTCATCGACATGTGAGACCCGATCCAGATGCATTTGGCTCACAACTTGGCTTAAAGTATCTAATTAAGAATGCTTTTGAGAACAAAAAAGTGCTAGCAGCTGGAACGATGTCAAAAGGGTTATCTTGGATGGGTGACATGGACGAGATTGCAGATTCAGATTATGAAGATGCCTTAGTCATTGTTGTTGATACAGCCAATTATCCTAGAATTGAAGATAAGCGGTATAATAAAGGGGCAAAACTTGTAAAAATAGACCATCATCCTGATGTGGATAGTTATGGCGATTTAGAAATGGTTTATACAAAAGCAAGTTCATGTAGTGAAATTATCGCAAATATTTCACTTGAATTGGGAGAGGCGTTACCTCTAACAAAAGAGGCTGCATTTATGCTATATGCTGGTATTGTCGGCGATACTGGACGTTTTCAATATGATTCAACAAGTGCGACAACACTAACAACAGCAGCAGAGTTACTTAAACAAGGGATTGATCACTTTATTATCAATGACCGATTCAATACAAAATCAATGGAACAAGCGAAATTTCAAGGCTTTGTCTTAGACCAATTAGAAATTACAGACAATGGTGTGGCTCACATCATAATTAATCAAGCTGATTTAAAACGTTACGGAATTACTGAAGAAGAGGCGAATGTCGCTGTCGGAATTCCAGGGAGTATAATGGGTGTGAATACTTGGGCTTTATTTATTGAACAAGAAGGTAGCCATCCATATTGGAGAGTTCGTGTGCGGTCAAAAGGACCAGCAATCAACGAAATAGCGGCTAAATACCATGGTGGAGGCCATCCTAAAGCAAGTGGTGCCTCGGTCTATAGCAAAGAGGAAATGAGTCAATTATTAGAGGATTTAGGGAAAGCAGCGCAAGAATATTTAGATAACATAAGTGAATAGAGAAAAGACCAAGTTGATTTTGAGTCAACTTGGTCTTTTACTTTGTATTTTATTTAATCAAACCAATCAAAGCCTTGTTTATTAATGAGATCATCAGCAGCTTTTGGCCCACTAGACATTGCTGGATAGTTTGGAAAATCAGGTTTCGGTGCCTCTTTCCATAATCGCTGAATATTATCAACAAATTTCCAATCATGTGCAACTTCAAGCCAGTGATTAAAGTTATTTAAATTCCCTTGAATACATGCTAAGATTAGACGCTCGTAATCTGCAGGCATTGCATTAATTTCTTCCTCATCTGGTGAGTATGACAATTCAATTTGTTTTAATTCATTAGTATAACCGATCGTTTCTTGATTTAAATAAAGTCGATAAGCTAGGTCTGGATTAATTTCAATCATTAATCTATTGCTAGGTACACCTTCTTTAGTTGCTTTAAACTGGACATGAATCGTTGTATATTTTCCTTCTAGTCGCTTTCCAGAGCGAATATAGAAAGGTGTACCTTCCCATTCTGGTAAATCAATTAAAACTTTGGCTGCGAAATATGTTTCAGTGGTTGACTCAGCATCTACCTTATCTTCATCACGGTATGCTTTGTACTCATTGGATTCGCTCGCTCCATATTGGCCTCGAACGACATTTTCTTGTAATTCAGCAACAGAATCATATTGATGTAGATTTTTTAAGATATGAATTTTTTCTTGACGAATCGACTCAGGCTCATCGTCCTTTGGTTCGTTCATAGCAACTAATGAAAGCATTTGAAGTGCATGATTTTGTATCATGTCTTTAGATACACCACTATTTTCATAGTAGTCACCACGATCTTCAACACCAACTTCTTCAGCAAGCGTAATTTGAACATGATCGATATTCTCTTTATTCCAAATTGACTTTAACATGATGTTACTAAAGCGTAAATTTAGGAGTGACTTAACAAAACCTTTTCCTAAATAATGGTCAATACGGTAAATTTCATTTTCTTCAAAAGAAACTTGAAGTTGTTCTTGTAATTCATTGGCTGAATTAAAGTCATTTCCGAATGGTTTTTCGATAATTAATCTGTTATAACCTTGTTCCGTAGCTAAGCCAGAACCTTTAATATGCTGCGTAATTATAGGGAATAGACTAGGCGAGAGTGAGATATAGAAGATTCGATTCCCTTGTGTTTGATACTTTTCCTCTAACTCTAAAGCTAATTCTTGTAAATTATGATACTCATCTTCATCATTCACATCGTGTGATTGATAATAGAAGTGTGATGCAAATTCTTCAGCATGTGCTTGGTCATCAATTTCATTTTTAATACTGTTTAGGACTACCTCACGCAAATAATCGTCTGTCCAAGGGCGACGAGCAGTTCCTATTAATGCAAAATGTTCAGATATATAATTGTTTTTGTATAATCGATATATTGCTGGAAATAACTTACGGGCAGCTAAATCACCCGTAGCTCCGAACAATGTAATGAGTAAACGATATTTTTCCATGAAATCCCTCCATCTGTAACAACCAATATTATAGCTTAAAAATGACCTAGTTACAATTTAAGGAGAAAAAAATCTAATAATTTGTTCATTTTATTCTAATATTACTATGGTTTGTTTTTTTTAACCGATACTTGTATAATTTGACATGTTAGTAAAAAGTACAGTGAAAGGAGTATATTATGAAATTATTTAAAGAATTACCATTGAAACAATTTATTCAAGATGCGTTATTAGACATTCACTTTGAAACTTTAACGCCTGTTCAAGAAGAAGTTATTCCACAAGCTTTAGATGGACAAAGTTTAATTGTTCAATCCCAAACCGGCTCAGGAAAAACACATAGTTTTTTAGTGCCCATCTTAAACCAAATTGATGCAGATGCAAATGAAGTCCAAGCAGTAGTTACTGCACCAAGTAGAGAATTAGCAGAACAATTATATAATGTAGCAATTCAACTTGCTGAATTTTCAGAAAAACCAATCAAAGTCGTGCGTTATATCGGAGGTACTGATAAGCAACGTCAACTTGAGAAATTACAAAATAATGAACAACCTCAATTAGTTATTGGTACTCCGGGGAGAATTTTCGACTTAATGTCTGAAAATGCACTTTGGGTTCAATCAACCAAAACATTCGTTGTTGATGAAGCTGACATGACAATGGATTTAGGATTTTTATCGATAGTAGACGAGATTGCCTCAAGAATGCCGGAAGAATTACAAATCATGGTTTTCTCAGCAACAATCCCTCAAACATTAGAAGTGTTCTTAAATAAATATATGACGGCACCAAAAGTAATCGAAATCGATAATCAAGGTGTAATCGCTGATATGATTGAGAATTACTTAATCTATACGCGGGGCAGAGATAGAGCGGAGATAGCTTATTCCTTACTAACAATGGGTGAGCCATATTTAGCACTGATCTTCTGTAACACAAAGCAATATGCCGATGAAGTCAGTCATTTCTTAAAAAATAAGGGACTAAAAGTAGCGACGATTCATGGCGGACTAACACCTAGAGAACGTAAAAGAGTGATGCGACAAATTCGTGATCTAGAATTCCAATATGTCGTCGCGACAGATTTAGCTGCCCGTGGTATTGATATTCCAGGAACGTCTATGGTTATTAATATGGAAATTCCTACTGAATTAGAATTCTTTATCCACCGAGTTGGTCGTACCGGACGTAACAATATTAAAGGTGTTGCTTATACTTTAATTGAGCCTGACAATGAACGTGACATTCATACTTTAGAGAAAAAAGGGATTGAATTTGAGCACGTTGACATCATAAAAGGTGAAATTAGAGAAGTTAAAGCTAGAAATGCTCGTGCAAAACGTGAAGACAAAAAGAAAAATGAAGATACTGTGATTAAAGGTATGATTCAACGTAATAAAAAACGTAAAGTAAAACCAGGCTATAAGAAAAAATTAGATCGACAAATCCAATCACATAAACGAACACAAGAACGACAAAATAGCCGCAAGAAATAACAAAAAACCAGCTTTCCAAATTTTAGTGGAAGCTGGTTTTAATTTTGTTAAATTTATTTTTCTTCATCATTATTGTCATCGTTGTCTTGACTCTCAGTATCATCTTTAAAGTCTAAATCGATTGTATCGATTTCATCAAGGTTATTCATAATAGTATGAATAAATTTAGTATGGTTTTTAAAAGCAAGATACAATAGGAATAAAGTAATAGCAGCTAAAGTAAACTGTGTTGCGACGAATCCCGGAATCAGTATCGACATTAACTCCAGTAATAGAATTGGCACAAATGAGATTACAACTGTTAACTTCAGTCTTGCTTTGAAATTAATGGCTCTAGTCAGTCGAACATTAAAGAAACCAGCCATAATACTGATTAATATAATTTGGAACCAGTAAACGAAGAAAGCAGTCACTAGCATTACTACAAACATCATTGTATTAATTGAAAATGATTCTTCAACAATATAATTTAAGAATAATTCAAAGCGATGATTGTTTGCAAAAAGATAATCATAACCTGGGATTTCTTGAACAACCTCACCAACAGTTAGAAAGGCGTAATCCTCAATAATAAAGATCCCAAAAGGGGAACTAGGCATCAACATTTCTCTTTGTTCAGCGGGAATTTCAGTTTCAAAGCCCATTTCTGTATTGACGGAATCATCAATGACAATTTGCACTGAATCGGATTGATAATAGAGTGGTTTTTCTCCTTCAGCTATATTCAAAGTTCCTTCTGATAAAGAATACTCTGGAATATACTCAACAGCGTTAGAGAAGTCATCTGAAATTTGTGAAAAAACTGGAATAATATTAACAAACATCGCTAGTGTCATTGCTAATATCGAACCAAAAGCAACCAAATGAATATATTTCCACGGCACATTTATCGATTCAATATAATAGCGAGGGTTCTTTAACCCTAGTTTAAGTAAATTAAATATTTTCTTCATTGAACCGTCCTTTACTAATTAAATTCATTAATTTATCATACCAAAGTCAATTGAATTATCAAGTAAATTTATGACTTTGCCTTTCTTTAAATAGTAACTTATTTATATTAAATCAATGTGTACTCAAGTTATTTATGTATGATCTGAATTTAGTCAGTTTCCACGCTGATATTTTTTTGAGAGGTCTTTCTATCCCAATAAATAATACCTACTAAACTGATTATACCAATCAAGCTCGATATGCCTCCAAAGACAATCGAACGAGGGAAGTAAGTTAATTCAACATTGTGTTGACCACTTGTCATAGGTATCGCCATTAAAGTATCACTTAATACACTTACCGGTTCAACACTTGTGCCATCCACAGTTATGTCCCAAGCTGCATCATAAGGGATCGTGAATAAGACATAAGCGTCATCTTGTTCAATGGAAATATTTCCTTTGATGTGATTGTGACTAGACTGGGTCACATTAAACTTATTATCTTCTTTAGTATCCATCATCTCTTCATAACGCTCTAAGTCAAATTCGTATAATTCAAGTAAATTTGCTTGCAATTCTTCTTCCTCAAGCTCTACATCAAAGTATTGATCTTCACGAACAGTGTCATAACTGGCGTTGTAAACTTGACGTCTCCTAAATGGTGAATAGAATCGATAATGATTAGAGTTTAAATCAAACGAAACATTCTTACTTGAGAACTGACTTGGTATACTAAAGTAGTATGGGTTTCGACTAGTTGTTTCAAAATGCCAACGGATTCTCGGTGTTTGCGCATCGTTTTCTGTTGTATCAACATATGTATAATAATCTCCATCTCCGGTATCCCTTACTTCGACATTTTCATAAGTGACATCCGTAAAGTCATGCTCTGTAAAGTAAGGAGCGCCATTACCGTTATAATCTATGAGACTTAATAATAATTCTTGGTTTTCAATAGGTCTATGTGATGTAAAATCAATTCCATCATTGGCAATATTTGAACTCACTTCCATGCCAATACCAAAGTTTCTTTCGTTTTCGTATACTTTTACCCTTGAATATTGAGTCGAGATAGGGTGGAATTCCATATCTAAATCAGTGGCTTCTGGATATAAGACATAACCTTCGTCCGCTGTGTGTTCGCTCGAATTCGTCGTTGGGGCTAAGAAATAACGAATATTAAAGAAATCATCTAAGAATAGCGTGCCGTTAGTATAGGTTGCAAAGCCATTACCATCAGGTAAGCCAAGATAACCATATAACTCAGGGACATGCGCTTCGATGGTAGAGCCAAAGTGATCCATACCACTATAGTGTGTATACATCGCTTCGTTTTTAGTACGCATAAATGTTTTGTTTATTCGATAGAAATCATTATTTGGATGACGTAAACCAGCTAAACTTTGGTTTAGTGTTTCAGTATAATCTTCAAATTTCGATTGTTGTACATAATTAATATCTGACATAATAATATACGCATTAATGAATAGTTCGCTAAAGACAAATATTAACAGTATCGAGTTTAGAATGATTTTTTTAGGTCTTTCTAATTGATTAATTACGACAAAGGCCAAGAAGAAAGCCAGAGAAATAAAGATGTTAATATTATTTAAGAAAGTATATTCATCAATCCATAAATAATAACCAGAGAATAAAGCCATCGCAACAATGGCAGTAATTAATACACCAAGCGGGAAATGCTTTGGTTGGTTCTTAAAGGCTTTAATGGCCATTACAAGTAGAAAGAAACTTGTCGTGAACGAGAATCTAAAGTGATACCAAATTGGGAATTGTCCGCCATGCCAAAGTTTATTAAATAAATCAAATCTAAAAGAAAGTCCAAACACTGTAAAAATCAATATAGCAACGATTTTTTCAGACAATTTAATTTTTTTATTAATAAAGAAAAGACCTACAAAGAAGATAACTAACATCCCAGCATAGATATTAGGAGAACCTGAAGACATTTCATCAAAGTTGAAACTACCAACGAATAGTTTTGACGCAATATCTTGAATTGTATGAGCAACTTCCCAATCTAACTCAAATTCCATGTAACTTCCTTTGTTTTGGGTTAGAGAGACATAGGTCGGAATAAGGGTAATTCCAGCTATTAAAGCTGCGATGATTGAATGAATTCCAAATCGGAAGTATGAGACAATCGTTTCTTTAATGTTGAATGCATTTTGTTTTTCGACGATGACAAAGAGTGCATATATTGCTAAGAAAAGACAAATCATATAAGCGATATAATAATTCGCAATTAACATAATTGCTAACGAACCAACATAAAGTAAGCGACTCTTTCCACTTATTAATTGATCCAAACCTAAGGCAATAAGCGGTAATAATACTAAGCCATCTAACCACATTATATTTAACTGATACACAATGGTATAACTCATGAAAGTATAGGATAAGCTAAAAATGATTGATGGAAGCGTACTTAAGTCATATTTCTGACGCGAGAAGTACATAAATGTTAAGCTACTTGCCAGTAATTTGAGGTAAGTAATTAACGTTACTGCTATTTCAAAGTTTGACTCGTTAAATAATAAAAAAATCAAATTAAAGGGACTCAACAAGTAGTATACCCATAAACCTATCATTTCTCCACCTATCGCTTTTTCAAAGCTGTAAAGGAGCATTTCAGGCGAATGGGTTAAAGTTTCTTTATACATACTAAAGAAATCAATATATTGTTGACCTAAATCAACAGTAAGCATTGTATCTTTACCAAAAGGCGCAAATTGAAAAACTATTGCAAGCCCGATAAAGAAAATCGATACAAAAAAACTATTTAATAAATATGGTTTAAATTTATTTATCATTTTGTGACTCCTAACGAAATTAATAATCCTATCATATACTAACAAAGAAAAATCTGGTAATCATCTTTTTAGTGTGTAAAATTTATGAAGATTAAATAAAGATTGATGTTACTCTTTGGCTTTGATACAATTTTGATTAATTGTTTGATATAATAATCAGGTGAATTTAAACTATTAGAGGGGAGAAGATAAATGGCACTTTACAAAATAAAGCAAAAGAAAACACGTTCGCATATACCTGGACGATTGAATCTCTTGTTTTTTATTTCGTTTTTGGTGTTTACTGTGTTATTTATCCGATTAGGATATATTCAATTATATAGTGGTGAACGTTACTCCAATATGGTAGAACGAACCGAATCAACGTTATCAACTGGTTCAGTACCCAGAGGGATGATGTACGATAGTAATGGGAATATTTTAGTGGGTAATAGACCGGAGCAAGCCATTCTTTATACACGTGATCGTGATTCAAGAGTGTCGGCTCAAGATATAGTAGATATTGCAACACAACTTGCTTCATTAATTGAAGTTCCAACGTCTAATTTAACTGAACGTGATTTAAAAGATTATTTCATTATTAAGAATGAAGACTTAGTTAATAGTCGTTTAACTGAAGATGAGTTATTATTGCCTGGACCTGAGTTATATAGCGTCCAATTGGAATACGTTACGGATGAAGATATTCAATTTAGTAACGCTGAAATGAAGATTGCGGCATTATTTAAACAAATGAATAGTGCCTATGCCTTATCGACCGTCACAGTGAAAAATCAAAATGTGACAAAAGAAGAGGTTGCACGTGTATCTGAACAATTAAGTCAATTGCCTGGTATTAGTATTGGGACCGATTGGCAACGTGTATATCCAATGGGAGAAATGCTTAGATCGATCTTCGGTCAAGTTTCAACTGAACAGGGCGGTATACCAAGTGAATTAGCTCCAGAATTACTTCGTCGTGGTTATGCTATGAATGACCGTGTTGGAATGAGTTATCTTGAACAAGAATATGAGAATACCCTAAAAGGTACAAAATCATTATTTAACTTTGTGACAGATTCTTCAGATGATATCTTAGAAAATGATATGTTATATAAAGGAACTAAAGGGGATAATTTGGTTCTGACAATCAATTCTGAATTCCAAAGTAAACTAGATGAAATTGCTGAAAATTCATTGAGAACGATGGAACAACAAGGACTGAATGACCGTGTATACATCGTTGCATCAAATCCAAAAAACGGGGATATCTTAGGTATCTCAGGAAAACGATTTGAATACAATGAAGATACAGATTCTTATTATACGGACAAAATCGTTGATGATACACTTGGAGCGATTAATACGAGTTATGGTATGGGGTCAAGTATAAAACCTGCCATGGTAGCTACAGGTTACATGGAAAATGTTATTTCTTTAGATAATAATATCCTAGTGGATGAGCCGTTGAAATTCCAAGCCTCACAAGTAAAAACATCAGTATTTAACCGTACTGGCGAAATGCCAATTGATGATATTGAAGCTTTACAAAAATCATCGAATATTTATATGATTAAATTAGCGATGATGATTGGTGGGCAGATGACTTATGAAGAAAATGACCGCTTATCTATTCATGATAACACAATCAATATCATACGTGATTATTTAGCTCAGTTTGGTTTAGGAACAACTACCGGAATTGACTTGCCTGTTGAATCAGCTGGATTTAGTCCAGAAAGTGATCAACTTGTAAGTGCACTCGATTTATCCTATGGACAATTTGACCTGTATACACCTTTACAATTAGGACAATACGCAGCAACTATCGCTAATGGCGGTATACGTTATGCACCTAGACTAGTTAAAGAAATACGTGGAACGGATGCGAATGGAGAATTAGGTTCTGTTAAATCATCGAATGAAACTGAAATCATGAATGTTATACCAATTGATGAAGCAGCGATGGAGCGAATTCATGAAGGGATGAGACAAGTATCGCACACACTTGACGGCACTGCGCGTTATCTATTCATGAATTACCCAATTGAAGTTGGATCTAAGACAGGGACTACAGAGGCATTCTATTCTGGCCCGATCCAATATGCACAAAATCAACCGGTAACTAACGCGACATATATTGGTTTTGCACCATTTGATGATCCAGAAATTGCTATTTCAGTAGTTATTCCATATTTAGAAGAAGAAAACTGGGGACGTGAAAGTACTCGTGTTGCCCACCAAGTTATGAACGCTTATTTCGAAATACAAGCTGAAACAAGTGGGACAATTGAAACATACTTAGATAGTCCAGCTACTCAAGAAATTAACTAATAGAAACACACCCACTTTCTAAATGGAAGTGGGTGTTTCTTTGTACAAAAAAAGCTTTGTGGGTAAAATTTAATCCACAAAGCTAAATTCTTTATATTAATAGTAGTAATATGCTCCATCTGTAATCATTGAAGCGATATCGTGAATACTCATATCAGAATTCAATTCAAAATCTCCGGCTTGGATCACAGCATTTAAATCCCACTCATCTAATAAGCTTTGGAATTCGTCAGCTGAGTCAATAAATCCGTCTGATTCTAGTCGAGCAGCAATTTCACTAGATGCTTCGCCTGAAGCAATCGTGAAGCTGCCTTCTAAGTCTGGTTGAGCTTCGGTTACTTCACCTGTTTCTGAAACTGAATTATCAGCTTCAGTATCTGTGTCAGTACCAATGTCCGTTGTCTCTGTATCAGATTCATCGTTATTTGTTTCCGTGCCAGTATTATCAAGTTGAGCAACAAGTGATTCGTTAGCTTCTGTTAAGCTGCTTATCTGTTTTTGCGCAGATGATTCGTCTTGATTACCTCCAGAAGATAGTGATTCATTTAATGAATCACGCTCTACAACTAAAGAACTTACTTGTTCTTCATATTGACTTATCTGCTCTTGATCGCCAGAGCCGAGTAGAGAGTTAACTTGTAACCCTTCAACTGGGGCTTGACCTTGAACAAAAATGGCGAAAGCGCCTGATAAAATGCCGGCAGAAAGAAATCCGATACCTAATGAACGTAATGTGTTTTTTTTCATCGAATGTTCCTTTCTAACGATTTTCAATATAATCGTCAATAACTTTTTGAATCGTTACTGAGTTCAATTGAACTTCTTGACTGATTTCATGCATTGTATAACCTTGAGAGTAAAGACGGATAATCATTTCGTGTTGATTATCTGAAACTTCTTCTATCTCTTGTGATTCTACAAGTTCTTCATCGTATACTTCATCAGTTGAATTATATACAACTGTTTCGTTATATGGTGTGTTTTGAGATTTTTCAAGTTCAGCTAAACGAGTTTTGATTGCGTATAACTCTTCTGATTGTTGAACTGTATATTCATTCATTTGCTCAGTAACATCTTGGTCATCTCCTGCGAAGAATGAAGCAATTAATAAGATAATTGCAATGACTAATAAGGCAATGACTAAAATCCAAATGTCCATAAAGCACCTCTTTCCGTGAGTTTGTATTCTTACTTCATATAATTTTATCAAATCTGCAACAAGATTCAACTCTAAGCATGTTACAGATTCGTAATAATTTAAATTCATTTTACCAATATATATGGAAAAGAGCAAAATATAAAGAGTTTTTTGAAAATAATATTTGTTACTTGCACATTTTGTGATATAATATTTTGGTATTGTATAGAGAATACATTAAAAATCAAAACTCAATTAAGTTTGGAGGGATAATAATGCGCATTAATATTAATTTAGAATGTACTGAGTGTGGAGAACGTAATTACTTAACAAATAAAAACCGTCGTAACAACCCTGATCGTTTAGAGAAAAATAAATATTGCCCTCGTGATCGCAAAGTTACACTTCACAGAGAAGTTAAAAAATAAGTCTATATAACACGATACAGAGATTCATCGAGAAATCGAGGATCTCTGTATTTTTTTGCTTATATTTTAATCCATTAAAAGCATCATGTAATTTAACTGAATTACTATGGTTTACTAGGGGCAAACTATGGTAGAATACATGAGTGCATGGGAGGAGAGCGGATACAAATGAGAGATAATATAAGTGAAAAGGTAAAAATTCGATGTTCAACGCTCGCTTCACTGAAAGCCATGGATGAAAATCATCGCAAGAAGCTAGAAGCCAATTTAAGCGAGCAATTAATCAATTATATAAATGCTAATCAATTTCAATCGATTGGTTTTTATTACGGTTTTCATCCTGAAATTAACACGCCATTAATTATGGAAGAGATATTTAAATTAACAAATAGTTCATTATATTTGCCTAGAATAGAAGCTAATTATCAATTAAGCTTTCGTGAATATCAAGACGAAACTCAATTAGAAACGGTTCAAAGAAAAATCAGACAACCGAAAAGTGATGCAAAAAGCATTCATATAGAAGAGATTGATTTATTAATCGTCCCAGGTGTTTCTTATCAAGAGAATGGCTATCGGATTGGTTTCGGTGGAGGCTATTATGATAGAGCCCTTGCAGGTGCTAATATCGATACCGTGTCACTCATCTTTAATGAGCAACTTTACCCTAATGTATCATGGAAGGTTGAGGCGCACGATATTCCGATTAAAAAGCTGATTATTCCAGGAAAAGGAGAATTTGATGAACAATCAATTTAAAGTGTATAATCAAAAGCAATATAGACCATTTATGACCTATATATTTTTAGGTATTAATGTCGCTGTCTACGTATTTATGCTATTAAAGTATCATACAACAACGGATATTATGGCATTACTTGAGATGGGAGCCAACTTTTCACCCGCGGTGATTATCTTTAATGAATGGTGGCGACTATTAACTGCGGCCTTCATCCATATCGGTTTTTCACATATTTTAATGAATGGAATTTCATTGTATTTTTTAGGTATGGATTTAGAGAAGATACACGGTCACGGTAAATTTGCATTAATTTACTTAATTTCGGCGATTGGGGGAAACTTATTTTCCTTTGCATTTAACGTGAATGTTTCTGCAGGGGCATCCACGGCAATATTTGGGATGTTTGCGAGTTACTTAGTGTTAGCGTATTTAAACCCCGATTCACCCATATTTAAACAAAGGGCGAGTACATTCACAGTTTTACTAGTATTGAATTTCTTGAATGGTTTATTTACATCAGGAATTGATAATTGGGGACATCTTGGTGGGGCGATATTTGGTGCTTTAATGACGTTTGCGGTTGGTTTTGGATCAAAGCGAACATTAACAAGGATAAATCGTCTACTAGCTATTTTAGCTATGCTCGTGATCGCACTGATACTAGTATTTATCGGTCGTAATCGGATTTTAAGTTAATATTTTAAATAAATGATAATAAATGAAAATAGAGGAGTCAGGTAGGAAATGAATATTTTATTATTTCTTTTAGCGTTAATCGCTATCGGTTTAGTTGCTTATGGGATTTATTTGTTAGTATTATGGGTGATGCGTAAACAATCCGCAGAAATGGCTGAAAGTCATGAGATTAGAGAGAACATCCGTAAAGTTCAAATTATTGATGTGAGAGAAACACCAGAATTTGATGCTAATCATATATTAGGAGCAAGAAGTATACCGATGTCACAGTTTAAGCAAAGATTCAGAGAAATCCGTAAGGATAAACCTGTGTATTTATATGATGATGCATTGAATTATGCATCAAGAGCAGCCAATATCTTAAAAAAAGAAGGCTATGATAAGATTTATATCTTAAAAGGTGGCTTTTCAAGTTGGACTGGAAAAGTTAAATCAGAACTATAATCGACTATTGAAAAAAGACACGCTACATCTGAAAAGATGTGACGTGTCTTTTGCTTTAGTTAAATGTAGATAAACTAACCATTAAACTTATAACAACTGAAGCTAGCATAATTACTACCATTGCAATTGCGACAAATCTAACAATTCGATCCATCTTTGATTTTTTACCTTTATTCGATTGAGCCGCAAGTTTATTCCAATTTCTTTTTTTCGATTTAGCCATATTGCATATCCCTCACTTTTGTAGCCATTATTATAATTGTAAATATAAAAAACGTCAAATCAATCATAGAGAACAATTATGAATAGACTATAACCTGAATAATTCATACCTCTATAATTTAAGCTGGTTTCTTGAATAAATTAATCGTTCTTGGAAAAATTGGGAATTTTTCTACAAAATAGTGCGTTCTCGAAGTAGATTTTAACTAAATGAACCTTCTTACGATTCTCTTGTTT